>JAHDFT010000072.1 GCA_020628015.1 Bacteroidota bacterium | reverse complement strand
CTACCACAACCATTAGCAGGAGGCTGATACCGAATTTCAATAATACCACTAGCACCAGCAGGATTATAGGTACCTGCTACACCATCTAGTGTTCCACCACCACTTTCTAAAGTAAATATTCCACCATTACTAGCGGTATAATTATTTAAATTTAAAACGCCATCTGCTTCACACCAGAAATCTGGTAAATCAAAGCCTGTGGCTGTTGCACCAGTAATGGTAATCGTAGCAGAAGAAGTCGCAGGATTACAATCGCCTGGATTCGCCAAACCAGGAATGGTCGGTAAAGTGTATTCTATGTCTATGGTATAAGGTTCACTTTGAGAAGGCGAAATCGTATAAGTCAAAATATTATTGTCAATACTCACCACATTAATCGTCGCATTAGGAGAAGTCCAAGTTCCCCCCATTGTTGCGCCATTCAGCATTGCATTAAGATTAATGGTTCCTGAAGGAGATTCACATACGGTAATATTTTGAATCGCAGTCGTTCTTTCTGGATAAACGCTAATCGTATGTGCTACACATTCTTCACAAGGCTCATTCCCCACACAATACACCACTTGATAAGTCCCTTCCGTCGTTGGAGAAAAGGTCTGAGCTGCACTATTTACGCCAATACCAGACCAAGTACCTCCTGTTGTACCTGTCAATTGTGCGCTTAAATCAAAAGGCAAATCACCCATACAAAGTGGTGTTGGATTCGTCCAAGCTGCATCTACATCTGGATATATAGTTATGAATTCCGTACTAGGTGTCCCACAACTATTTTCATCAGGTTGATAACTAATTTCGACTAATCCACTAGCACCTGTAGGATCATAAGTTCCAGCTACACCAGCAACTGTTCCAGAACCACTTTCAAGCGTATATTCTCCACCTGTAATGGCTGTATAGTCCGTCAAATCTAAAACACCATCAGCTTCACACCAGAAATCAGGCAAATCAAAACCTGATCCGCCTGCACCTGTAATGGTAATCGTAGCAGTAGATGCCGCAGGATTACAATCCCCTGGATTGGCTACTCCTGTAAATGGGTCTAAAGTATATTGTATCGTTATGGTATAAGGTTCTGAAGCACCAGCAGGAATGGTATAAGTTAATATTTCATTATTTATGCTGACCACTGTAATATTGCTTGCTGTAGAAGTAAATGTTCCACCTAAATCAGCATCGTCTAGCATCGCATTTAAATTAATCGTTCCTGAAGGCGATTCACAGAGCGTAATATTTTGCAAATCAGTACTTCTTTCTGGATATACGGTAATCGTTTGCGTACTACATTCTTCACAAAAAGCATCGCCAACGCAATAAGTCACCGCATAAGTACCTGCTTCGATTGGATTAAACTCAAAACCACTATTAACAGCTCCTGTCACACCAGCTCCTGTAAAAGTGCCATCTGCCGTTCCTGTTACCAAGGCATCTAAATCAACTGGCAAATCAGCAGCACAAACAGGGGTAGGATTTGTCCAAGCTGGATCAGGGCTTTCTAATATTGTTACCACTTCCGTCCAAGAGACGGTACACATTACTCCATTTTCCTCATAAGTTTCTGTTAAAATCACCGAAACAACACCTGTACTTGAAGCAGAGAAACTTCCTGAATTCGGATCAATTGTCGCAGCCGTTCCATCAATACCCCATTGTTGAGTGTCTGGATTTGAAGTAGCTCCACTAGCTGTTGTGGAGGTGATGTATTGCGTGAAATCAATGCCCGATGCATCCGAACAGAAGGTATTAGGCGCATCAAAGGAAGGGCGAGGGGTTTCAACGATGGTAACGGTAGTCGTAACAGAACCAGAACAGTCTCCCCCAGAAGTCGCACTATGACTGTATTCTATAGTATAAACTCCTGGCACCGAATAATTCAGTACATTTCCAAATACAGAACCTGTAGCTGGTCCAGCTAATAAAGAGAAAGTTCCTGTACTAGCTGTTGTTGGGAATAAGGTGGTTAGATTGTATTGTTGAGATTGTGAGAAACAAACCGTTTGTGGAGATAAAGTAGCTTCAAATTCTGGTTCCACAACAACCGTTTGATACAAACAATTTTCACAAACAGAACTACCTACACAATAGGTTAGATTATAAGTACCTGGAACCGTTGGATTAAAACTACTCGTAGCCGTAGTTACTGCGTCACCTGACCAAGTACCACCAGCCGTTCCTGTTACCCAAGCAGTCAAGTCAATAGGAGCTTCTGCAATACAAACAGGAGAAGGATTATTCCAAGTAGGATCACCACCCTCAATGACTGCAATAATCTCTTCCCATACTCGCACACAATTACCCGTCACTACATCTGTTTCCTCCAAAGCAATCGTTGCCAATCCAGCACCTCCACCAAAGGCAGGAGGTGTATAGCTTGTACCTGCTAAAGTTCCTAGACCTGTTAATGACCAAGATTGCGTAGGAGAACCAGCAGATTGACTAGTCAAATAATCGGTTAAAGTCAATGCAGCAGCTCCTGTACAAATGTAATTGGGTAAATCAAAGGAAGGTGTAGGGAAAAAGCCTAGCTCTAAGGCAGCATTACCTGTAGCATAGCAATCTGTACCATTCAAAGATACATCTCCTACGGTATAACTAATATTAAAGGTTCCTGCTGTAGTAATCTGTAATAAATCACCAGCCACTGTACCAGCACCACTTCCACCTGTAATGGCAAAAGTTCCACCTTGTGTCGTATTGGCATCCGCAAAAAGGAAGGTCAAATCAAAATAAGGATATTGTTCGTCGATGCAATCTTCAAGCGTAGCGGTTAAATCTGCATCTACTTCAGGCATCACCTGTATCCCTTGCACAACCGTTTGTTGACAAGGCACATCACCAACCGTATAAGATACGGTATACGTACCTGCTCCATTCACAGGATTAAATACTTCTGAACCCGAAGCACCTGAAACACCTGTTCCAGTAAAGGTTCCACCTGTATCACCTGTAATTAAAGCGACTAAATCAATATTGGTCGCATCTTCACAAAGTAAACCAGGATTCGTCCAACTAGCATCACCACCAGCAACAACCTCAATTACTTCCTCATAAGTAGCTGTACAACTACCAATCGTCTCCGTTAATTCAATAACTGCTAATCCTGTTGCACCACCTACTGGCGGCACTTGATAAACCCCTCCACTAACATTACCTGGCCCACTCACTAGACTAAAAGTTGGACTCGCTCCACCTTGTGTCGTACTTGTAATATAATTACTAAGGGTAATATTGGATGAACCTGTACAAATCGTACCTGCTAGATCAAAAGATGGATCAGGAGCCTCTTGTATCGTCAAGGTTGCTGTTCCTGTATCTATGCAATCTCCACCAGGTGGATTATCTCCTACGGTATAACTAATATTAAAAGTTGCTGTTCCAGATGGCATGGTATAAGTCAATTCATTCCCTGCAACTGTACCTGTTCCGCTTCCACCAGTAATGGTGAAAGTTCCGCCAGCAGTTGTACTACCAGCAAATAAACCATCTAGCCCCCATTGCAGAGAAGGAGAAGCACAAATGGTTTGATTTTGTAGTGTTGCATCTGCTTCAGGATAAACAGAGGCTGTTTGGGTAAAACTTGCTACACAAGGAGAGTTGCCAACTGTATAGGTAATCGAGTAATTACCCGATAAACCCGAAGATTGGAATTCGTATTGTCCACCTCCTTGATCCACTACACCTGTTCCTGTAAAAACGCCACCTGTATCCCCTGTCACCAAAGCATCTAAATCCACATTACTCCCTTCACAAACAAAACCAATCGCACTAAATGCAGGATTGCCACCTTGTACTACATTAATCACAAAATCAAAGGTTTCTGTACAACCTGGATTAATGGTTTCTGTCAAGGTAATGGTATGTTGACCCACACCTGCTGTTCCTGGTGAAAAGTTAGTCCCAGTTACTCCCGTACCTGAAAAAATACGGGTATCTACCGTCGCTGGTGAACTAGTGATGTAAGCACTTAAATCAATCGGATCATCACTAGTACACAATTGTGTAGGTGGGGTAAAAGAAGGATTTGGTGATTCAATAATCGTCAAAATCGCTGCCCCTGAATCAAAACAATCTCCGCCTACACCACTATCACCAATTTGATAAGTAAAAGTATAATTTCCAGCCGTTCCATTCCAATCGAAAACATCACCTGATACATCTGGTCCAGACCATGTACCTCCATTGCTGGTAGTAGAACTAAATAAAATTTCTAAATCAATAGGAGTTGCTAATTCATTACTACAAATTATTTGACTAGATAAAAGCACTTCCACTTCTTCCAACACCTCAATATCTAAGGTTAAAGATTCTTGACAATCCACATCTCCTACTGTATAGGTAATGGAATGAATCCCTGGTCCTGCTGTCGCTGGATTAAAACTAGCTGTTTGATCTCCATTATTGGTTACTCCTGTTCCAGACCATTGGGCCTGTGTATTGGGATCAATAAGATAATCCCCAAGCCCTAGATTTAAGGTACTGGTTGGGGATAGGGTAATCGCTCCATCTGTTTCACAAAGCGTAGCAGGAGCCACCCATGCAGGATTGACATCAGGACAAACGGTAATACCTACCGTCTCTTCCTCGATACAACCATCAGGCATACCTGGCTCTCTAATTTCTCTTGTAAATTCAAAAAATCCACCAGCCGAAGGTGGCACCCAAAGATCACTAGGCGGACTTCCCCAAGGATACAAAACTGTTCCATTAAGGCTCCATTGCCATTCATATATAGAAACATCCTCATCCCCTGTAATATAATCATTCAAATTAATGCCATTGGTAAAGTCTGCGGCACATATTTTACTAGGTGGATCAAAATCTGGATCAATGTCATGGATGATTTTGATATGATAAGGAAATTGTAAATCATTAAATTCTGTATGACAAGGATCACCAATTAATTGGAAGACATAATCGGTATCTTCTGTTAAGGGGCCATCATTAAAAACCCCACTTGTTCCTGTAGTTTGATTAGAAGTAAAAATCACTACACCATCTTTAATTACTTGTATCCTTCCTGTAGTAGGTACATCTGGTTGACAAGTATATTCAAAATTCCAAGGAAAGGAAACCATCGCTCCACATTTCATATAAGCTGTATTGTCATAGCCTTCATCTACAGAATTAATCGGCATAGAAGAATTATAAATCGTTTCCTCAAATTCCTCATAGGTCAAACCCTGATAATTGCCATCCATATCATTAAAGTCCGCAGTAAGCTGAAATTCAAAAGGCACCAAGCCTTCACTTGCCTCTACATCTTCTACCAACCAAGTATTGACCATACAACTATGGTCAAAACCTGCTGGAAAAGCAGTAGGCGCACCAACATCTGCTATAAATATACCTGCTGGTAGCGGTGGACTTACATTAGGATCAAATCCTGGAGGTGGGCATTGTTCTCGTATACCTACAGGTAAATTTCTGGTAATCCACAAACGACTAATCACATCATAAGTCTTACCAGGACAAGTTTGAATGGGAGGAATATTTACCGTTCGTTCAAAATAAGAACAGGACTCAGGATTCCAAGTCATACTATTAAAAAAAGTATTCTCTGAGACAGGAATACCTAGACAGTTGACCTCTGCAACTGTCGTCTCTAAACACATATAGGTGGTTCCACAGTTTGTACTAGGATTACCAACCACAATTGTAATATTAATTTGATCGTTGGCATCAATGGTTACTGATGAAAAATCTGGAAAACCTGGCTGAGGGCAGGTTTTTATATTGCCCTGATGTGTGGCAAACACACAATGCATGGACATAAAAAAGCCTATAGTTACAAAAAGCTTTTTTAGTATAAATTGGGGTAATAATAGACGCATAAATTAGAATGATTTTATTATTTTAATATTTGGAATGACATCACATAAACAAAAAAAACATATAATATACGGGCATAGCAGTTTCATTAGGATTTCATGATCCTATTAACAAATCATCATGTTACAAGTAAAATCTGAGATCATATTGAAGGAAAAGCAAAAATTAAGGTGGGTAAGTTTGAAAAAATGTTAGTAGTAATGAAATTATCCTTTATTTTTGCATCATGCGAATAGGAATATTTTTTGGCGGTCACTCACGAGAAAGAGAAATATCTTTTGCTGGAGGACGTACCGTTTATGATAATTTGGATAAAAGCTTATTTGAAGCGATTCCAATTTTTGTTGATAGTTTTGGAAATTTCATTTTATTAGAGTGGGCATATCTTTATAAAGGTAGTATTAGGGATTTTTATCCACCAACTACCTATCAACCACAAACACGAAATTTTCAAATATATGCTGATAGTTTGGGAGAACTCAATCGAAACGAACTTGAAGAGATTGCAAAGACTATTGGTAAAAAAATTGGAGCTGATGAGCTGAAAAGTGTAATTGATTTTGCATTTTTAGTACTACATGGCAGATCGGGTGAGGATGGTGCCTTACAAGGCTTACTACAATACCTAAACATTCCCTTTACTGCTTCTGGAATTTTACCCTCAGCAATAGGAATGGACAAAGCATTTCAAAAAAGAATAATGTCTAACTCTACGTTTGTAGTCTCGGATTATATTACGCTGAAACGGGATGACTGGTTACACTCTAATCAACTTAAAAAAAGAGAGCTATTTAAAGCTTGCCTACATCAATTGAATACTCCTTTTGTCATAAAAGCTGCGAATCAGGGTTCTTCTATTGGGGCTAAAGTATTTAGTGATCATGATTTTGATTTATTTTGTGCTATGGTGAATAGCTGCTTTTTTGTTCAAGAAATCAATAAACAAAATTGGAATATATTAAATAATAAAATTAAGTTTATACAAGAACTCGTAGACATTAGAGCTGGATTGGGTTTGCCACTTATTTATAGCACAGCAACAACAATTCCTACAATTATTTACCATCCCGAAAAATTACTAAACCAAATTGAAAATCATTTTAAAAATGCAGATGAAGCCATCCTACTTTCTGCTTTAGACGAAGAGCAGGAAGTTGTTATCGAAGCATTTATTGAGGGAAAAGAATTTTCTTGTGTAGTATTGAGAACAGAGGAAGGTGAAATCATCACCCTCCCACCCACAGGTATTATCAAAGGTCGAGAATTGTATGATTATCGTTCCAAATACCTACCTGGTCTTTCCAGAAAACAAACGCCAATTGACCTACCAAGCGATCAGGTCAATGCGATTCAAGAAGAATGTAAGCGGTTATTTGATTTTCTAGGCTTTGATGTTTACGCTCGTATTGATGGCTTTATTCAAGCAGATGGAACCATTTTACTCAATGATCCCAATACGACTTCTGGAATGCTTCCTTCTTCCTTTTTCTTTCACCAAGCAGCAGAAATAGGTTTAAACCCTTCTCAATTCATTACCTTTATCATTCGTGCTTCCCTTCAAGAACGCCTAAAGGACTTGCCTAATAATTGGTATTGTAAGCAATTGATTCAACAATTAGATCATAAAATAAAGGATTTACAAGGAGGACAACAACAAAAGAAAAGAGTAGGTGTCATTCTAGGTGGTTATTCCTCCGAACGGCACATCTCGGTAGAAAGTGGTCGAAATATTTATGAAAAATTGGCATCTTCTAATAAATATCAACCGATTCCTATTTTCTTGACAGGAGATGAAAATCAGTTTGAATTATATGAAATTCCAATTAATATTCTACTGAAAGACAATGCAGATGACATTAGAGATAAAATCAAAAACTTCAAGATTCATCCAATAACAGAAAAAACCAAACAAGCTGCCCAGAGCATTATTAAAAAATATGTGACCAAAGATGCCGTAGCTATTCCAAAAGCATTATCTTTGCAAGATTTGAAATCTAGGGTAGATTTGGTATTTATCGCTTTGCATGGTCGTCCAGGTGAAGACGGTACTTTGCAAAAAGAATTGGTTAAATTGGGTTTGCCTTATAATGGCTCTAACCACGCCTCTTCACAAGTAACGATTGATAAATACCGTACCAACCAATTTTTAGCCCAACATGGCGTTTATACCGCAGATCAATTATTGGTCGAAGCAGGAGATTGGAGCAATCAGCCAGAAACGATTCAAACAAAATTAAGTGAGGCCTTTGGTTATCCTTTTATTGCCAAACCTGTGGATGATGGTTGTAGCTCGGCGGTCAAAAAAATTGATAGCCCAGCCGAATTAACTGCCTTTGCCGAACTTATTTTTAGAAAAGATGCCCCACTAGCTCCACAACATGCTCAAACACTAGGGCTAAAATTGAAGGAGCTATTTCCACAAAAAAAGGTATTCCTAGCCGAATCACTCATTACCCAAAAACAAGCCAAGCATTTCTTAGAAATTACGGGTGGTTTATTGACCCATTGGACAGCAGATGGACAATTGACCTATGAAATGTTTGAGCCTTCTGAAGCTTTGGCTAGTAGTGCTATTTTATCCCTAGAAGAAAAATTCCTTGCTGGTCAAGGACAAAATATTACCCCACCTCGATTTGATAAAGATCCAAAACGGCAACAAGCCATTTCCGAACAAGTTAAAGCCGAGTTAAAAAAAGTGGCTCAGTTACTTCAAGTAGAAGGTTATGCTCGAATTGATGCCTTTGTCAAAATTATGCCTGATGATAGTGTACAAGTCTACATTATCGAAATTAATTCCTTGCCAGGTATGACCCCTGCAACGGCAATTTTCCATCAATGTGCGCTCAATGGTTATACGCCATATGCTTTCATTGACCATATTTTAAGCTTTGGAGAAAAAAGGCAATATACATACCCTACTCGTAGTAATGATAATGATGAAAAAAATAGCTAAAAATAATCAATGTTAAATTTCTTACGATTTCTTGTCAGTAAAGAATTATGGCTGAGTTTACTAATAATGCTCTTATTAACACTAGGCATTGTATGGGGAACTTTTGCCCTATTGAAAGTTTACACGCATCATGGAGAAAGTATTACCGTTCCAGATTTAAGAGATTTGACATTAGATCAGGTGCAAACATACTTAGAAACAAAAAATCTGCGTTATTTCGTAATGGATTCTACTTATGTAAAGGAAAAGGAGCCTAATGTGGTGATCGACCAAAGTCCTAGACCAGGTACAAAGGTAAAAGAAAGTCGTAGATTGTATTTGACAATTAATGCAGTAAAGCCGCCTTTGGTAAAGGTGCCTAATATTATTGATAATTCTCTACGCTATGCTCGTACCCAATTGGAAATGCTTGGTTTGGACGTAGGAGAATTGAAATATAGGGAAGATATGGCCAAAAATGCTGTTTTAGAAATCCGTATTGCTGGCAATATTATAGAAGCTGGACTTGAAGTGGAAAAAGGCACTAAAATTGATTTGATATTAGGAAATGGCTATGGTAGTACAAGTGTTAAGGTTCCTGCATTAACTGGCTTGACCTTCCGAGAAGCACAACTAACCCTATTGGCCAATGATCTTAATGTTGGTCAAGTATTTGCCAATGAAGATGTGGTGAATAAGGCTTATGCTTTGGTTTATAAGCAAGAGCCAGGTTTAGGTGCTGATAGTAGTGCCAATATAACGATTGGAGAGCCTATTGATTTGTACTTAGAGCGTAATCCTGACCCTACTGTAATAGATGAAGAGATCATTGTAGAAGAAGGTTTGGTTCCTGTTACAGAAAATCCAACAGCTACAACAGCTCCAGCAGCTATTGATTCAAAAAAAGAAGCAGAGAAGCAACTAGAACCTAAAGAAAATGATCCTATAGAGGAAGAAAAGGAAATACTAGGAATGCCAAAGGTACGAGTGTCTGATAAACTTAGGGATGCGCTGCGAAAACAAGCAGCGGCAAAGAAAAAACGGGAAGAAAATATCCCACCACCACCTAAGCGACCTAAACCCAGACCTACACCTCCTGCTCCTGCAAGTGCTGCGCCACCAGTACCACCTACTGCGCCGCCACCTGCACCAGCAGAAACGGCAGCCCCTAAACCACAACCTTCAGTAGCTCCACTTAAACCAGCAGCAGCTATTCAGCCTAATAAACCAAAGCCGAAACCGCCTGCGCCTGCTGATGCGCCACCCAAAGAGGAGGCTCCACCAGTAGTGAATCCATTAAAGAAAAAACCATGATTTGGGGCGTGATTGACTCCCTAAAATCCATCAAATATCAATCTAAAAAACCACTATGGATAAATTCTTTTTGATTCTATTTAGTGTATGCTTCGTTCATTCTTATGCTATAGCACAAGAAAGCTTGTATCCACTCAAATATAACCCAGTCTATCCACAAAATACCACAGCAAAAAGCTATGTGGAAAACTTTGATCACCTCTGTCTACCTCCACCTATTATTACCATAGAAAACTTGGTATCTCCAGATGCTTGTGAAGCATCAACAGGCAGCTTTACCCTCAATTTCAATGAGCTTCCACCTCCTTTCGATTATACAGTCAAAAAAGTGGGAGAATCAGATCCTATAGCTGCCGATCTTACACCAGAAACAACAGTAACTTTCAATAATTTGGGTGCTGGTGCTTATGTCATTGACATTATTGATGGCGAAAATCAAAGTCATCAAATACTACAAGCCATTAATGACACAGGAGAATCCCCAATCGAAGAAGGTACTTTTACCTTTAGAGGTGGGCGTTGTGGAGATGAAGGACGGATTCAAAAAAATACTTTCTCAGGAGAGATTTTTAACTTTTTTATATCTGACATAGATGGTAATCGAGAGAATGACTGGCGATTTATTGTTAATGATAATAAACGTTCCATTAATCTGCCTGTAGGTCAATACATTATCCAAAGAGTATCCTTGGATTCTGGTAAGGAATGCTTTGCCATCTCTTTCTTTGAGATAGAAAATTTACCAGAAAATGAAATCCCTTTTACAGATGATTTTTCCACAACCAATATCTATCCTGATTTTGCCAAATGGGAAGATGACTACGCTTTTATCAACAATAATCTACCTATTACCCCTCCCTCTATAGGTGTCGCAACACTTGATGGATTGAATCAGTATGGTCAACCTTATGCTAGTTGGGAAGGCCGTTTTATAGATGGTAGTGCAGATATATTGACCTCCCATCCTTTTTGTTTAAGTGATAATAGAGCTCTTGACCTTTCTGGTTTATTGTATTTGAATTTTAGGGTACAAGCGGCAGGTAACGGAGATTATCCCAATCAAGATGATAGTTTACTAGTAGAGTTTAAGCGAGCAGACGGTACTTGGAAAACTGTTTTTGATACAACAGGCTTTACCAATCCACCTGTTGATTCGCTCAGACAAGATTTTTCTGACATCTCCTTAGCGATTCCTGTTGCACAAGACGAAATAGACTTCTTTCAACATGATGATTTTCAGTTTAGATTTAGAAGTTATGCTACACTTACAGGTGGAAATGATCATTGGCATATTGACTTTGTACGCCTCAGTTCAGAACCTTTGGACGAATTTATTGCTGATGTAAGCTTTAGTGGACAGACTAGAGGATTATTAAAAAATTATAGTGCGATGCCTTGGAAGCAGTTCATCAATCACATTGATACAGAATTAGCCGATAATGTGGAAGCACCTGTTTTTAGTAGTCAATCTGCGGATGCCAACAATATCAACCTTTCTAATAGCTATAGCATAACTGATGTGTGTTTAGAAGAATCCCTATTAATTGTACAAAATCGACCTGCACAAGGTGATTTTACCTCTGGTAACTTCCCCAATAATGAACAAAAAGCTATTGAGTTTACAGTTCCTACTGATATAGACACACTAATAGCACAAATCAACCGCTTAAAAACCGATCCTAGTTTTGTAGAAAGAGATAGTGTTGTTTGGCATTTGGATTGGCGAATAGATGGGCAGATTGGGCAAGGTGTAGGAGATATTATTCCTAGCAATGACCAAATCAACCACTATCAAAAATTCTTCAATTACTATGCTTATGATGATGGATCGGCAGAAGCTGCATGGGGTTTAAATGTGAATTCTGGTACTTTTGCTTATGAATTTAATATCAATGAACCAGATACCTTGATTGCTTTGCAAATTGGCTTTGTTAATATGAATGAAAATGTGCTAGGAAATGGTTTTGACATTGTCATTTATGAGTCCATTGATACTTTTGGTACAGAGAGTACGATCCTTTACCGAGAAGAAGGTTATGCCATCAACCAGTTCCAGTCTGTTAATGGTTTTTGGACTTATCAACTCAATCAAGGGGTGCCTGTACAGGGTAAAATCTATGTCGGTTTGATCCAAAATGGAGAAGATTTTATGAATATTGGTTATGACCGCAATAATGTATTGAATCAAAAACTTTGGGTGAATTACAATGGTACTTGGGAGCCTTCGGTTTATGATGGGGCTTTGATGGTTAGACCTGTTATGGGTGAAGATCCTAATAGTTTACCTGATAATATCAATGTAGGTGTGGAAGATCCATTAGATGCCAATCATCAATTGCGAGTTTATCCGAACCCTACGCAGGGTGAATTGTTTATTGAACTGGAATCAACCATAACTGATGCTCAGGCTATTATTTATGACTTGACTGGACGAGCAATTATCCAACAAAATGTCAGCAATCAAACGATGATTGATCTATATGATGTGCCATCTGGTATTTATTTGGTAAAGGTATTTAATCAAGAGGGGCAGGTGATTGGTGTGGAAAAGATCATGGTGGATTAGATTACATTATATAAACTAATTAACACAATATTACTAAATCAAAAAATTATGAAAGACATCACCGTTTCTGAGCTAAAAAAACGCCTAGACAAAGATGAAAATGTATTTGTCATCGACGTAAGAGAGGCGCATGAATACGATGAGTTCAACATCGGAGCAGAAAACATTCCATTAGGAGCCTTATTACATTCCATTGATGATTTGGAAGAATATAAAGGAGAAGAAATCGTCGTTCATTGTCGCTCTGGCAAACGCAGCTTATCCGCCAAGCACGCTTTAGAGGAAGCAGGCTTTAAAAAAGTGCGAAACCTGACAGGTGGGATGTTAGAATGGCAAGAAAAATACGGATAATATCCACTAATCGCCACTATGTCCCATGCCAAGACCATTCTTATATTTATCCTCTGTTCGGCAAGTATTTTTATTTACTGTCAATCCAATAAACCAATAACAGAGGCTACACCGTTATACGCTAACTTACATGATACGGTGAAATATGTAGGTATGGAAACTTGTAAAGGCTGTCATCAAGATATTTATGACACCTTTATTGAAACAGGCATGGGGCAATCCTTTGGACATGCGACACCCGAAAAGAGTAAGGGCAAATATGGCGATCATGTCATTATTCACGATTCTACTTCAGGTTATTATTACCATCCTTTCTTCCGCTCCGACTCCCTCTTTTTCCTAGAATATCAATTAGATGAATTAGGCGATACCAGTTACCAAAGAGAACAACACATCGCCTATATCGTTGGCTCTGGACATCACACCAATTCCCATATTGTAGAAGATAATGGTTATCTCTATCAAGCACCGATTACCTTCTATACTCAAAAAGGCATTTGGGATCTAGCTCCTGGCTTTGATGGCGGCAGTAATTCTCGATTCAGCCGCATTATTAACCTCGAATGCATGTCCTGCCACAATACCCTCCCTGCCTTTATCGAAGGTTCCGAAAATAAATATCGACATATTCCGAAAGGCATTTCCTGTGAAAGATGTCATGGGCCAGGAGAAGCACATGTCTTGGAAAAGCAAGCAGGGATTATTATAGATACCTCCAAAGCAGTAGATTATTCCATTGTCAATCCTGCCAAATTACCTAGCCGAGAATTGAAAATGAGCGTTTGTCAACGTTGCCACCTACAAGGGGTTTCCATCCTAGAAGATCAAAAGAATTACGATGATTTCAAGCCAGGAATGCATTTGACCGATGTAATGCACGTCTTTCTACCAGAATTTGACGGACATCAGACCCAATTCATCATGGCTTCCCAAGCCCATCGCTTGACCAAAAGCCTTTGCTATCAAAAGTCAGACATGACCTGTCTTTCCTGCCATAATCCACATGTGAGTGTACAGGTAACGCCTCGTCAACAATTCAATGATAAGTGTGGGGGCTGTCATTCTGATACGGAGACGGGTAAAGATGACTGTTCACTCGAACTAAAACAACGGACTGCTAAGAATAAAAATGATTGTTCAGCTTGTCATATGCCTGAATCCCCAAGCATTGACATCCCTCACGTAACCGTCACCGATCATTATATCCGTCGCCCCATTCCCGAAGCCGAAAAGGATCAAATTGAGCAGTTTATTGGGCTTTTTAATGTGACAGGAGGCAAGGTAGATGCCTTAACCCATGCCAAAGCTTTTTTGCATTATTACGAAGCCTATTCCCCTCGCCCTGCTTACCTCGATTCCGCAGCCAATTTACTTCAACAATCCTCCGAAAAGAATATTTTCAAGCGTTTTCCAATTAGTGTTCATTTGCATTATCTACAAAAAGATTATGCTACCATTCGCCAAAAGGCAAAAAAGATCAATCTAGCCAATATCAAAGATGGTTGGACGGCTTATCGTGTTGGCGAAGCTTATTTGGATGATGGTCAATATCCAAAAGCGGAAAGCTATTTCCTACGAGCATTGGATTTTATTCCCCTCAATCTGGATTTTAAAAACAAACTAGCAACCGCTTATTTACAGCAAAACAAAGTAGAAGCGGCTCGCAGAGAACTAGAAAGCCTCATCAAAGAATCTCCTCAACATCTATCTGCTTTGACCAATCTTGGATTCTGCTATTTACAATTGGGACAAGTACAAAAAGCCAATGAATTATATGACCAAGCCCTGCAATTAGACCCCAATTATGTCAATGCTTTATTAAACAAAGTGGGCTTGCATTTGATGCGTAGTGAAAAGAAACAAGCAAAGGATTTATTGAAAAAAGTCCGAAAATTAGACCCGCAAAATCAAAAAGCACAGGACTTGTGGCGTAGCTTAAATATGGGACGATAAGAGACAGTTAAAAAATAAATTCTCATTTTGATTGACAAATTTAACCCTATACTTCTTTAAAAAGCCTAACTACGGCACTATATTGCCTACGTTGTTTGCCTTGTCTATTATCAAGTTTATCTAACCAAAATCTGTAAATTTATTTTTCACTCCTTCCTAAAATTAAAATTCTTCCATTTCCTCCATTTTTCCCATCCTTTTATTATTTTTAAAGTAATAACAGTAAACAATGTGGAGTTTCATCCTAAATCACTGATTCTCTATTATTTATACTTACCTGTTATGCTGTTAACTGATATTATCCAACTATTCGTTTTTCTTCTCTTGAAACGACCTTATGGATTTTAGGTAAAATGTTTCAAAAATCCGTTAAGCACAAAAT
>JAHDFT010000071.1:4619-15361 GCA_020628015.1 Bacteroidota bacterium | reverse complement strand
TTGGATGGTAATATCATTCTTTATATAGAAATCTACTTAGTCTTTTGCATTTTTCTAATGAATGGTGCAGATATGGCTTTACATAATGGCGAATACGGTTTTCTAGTGAGCGGTATGATTATGTCTTGGTTTGAAGGCTTTTCTCCTGGAACCCTCACCTTTTTTGAGCGTGTAGGCTGGTGGGGACATATTTTGGGTGTTTTTGCCTTCCTTAACTACATTCCTTATTCTAAGCATTTGCACATTATGCTGGCCTTCCCGAATACTTATTTTGGTCCATTGGATGGTGGAGCAGCTAAGGGAGAGATTGCCAATATGCCACGTATTACTGAAGAAATTCAGTTGATGATGAATCCAGATGCACCGATGCCTGAAGAAGATCCTGATGCAGAACCAGAAAGATTTGGAGCTAAGGATGTAGAAGATTTAAGCTGGAAAAGTCTACTAGATGCTTATACTTGTACAGAATGTGGTCGTTGTTCGGCTGCTTGCCCTGCTAACCAGACGGGTAAATTATTGTCTCCTCGAAAAATTATGATGGATACAAGGGATCGACTAGAAGAAAAGGGAATGCATATTGTACAAAATGGCAAATCTTATGATGATGGTAAATCTTTGATGCACGATTATATTAGCGTTGAAGAAATCAAAGCTTGTACTACTTGTAATGCCTGTGTCGAGGAATGTCCTGTTGGCATCAATCCACTCAATATTATTTTGGAGTTGCGTCGTTATATGATTCTCGAAGAAGCCAACTCTCCTGAAGAGTGGAATTTGATGTTTGGAAATGTAGAAAACAACGGTGCGGTCTGGAAATTACCCGCCTCTGATCGGTTAAAATGGATAGACGAATAATGTTCATTCCCAATAATTCTACAATTAGTAACAAGCAAAAAATAAATTAGGCATGTTTGTTCGGTTAATTTGTGGCTAGACGAGGCAAAAAACGTAGGCGATGCGAGCATCGGCGAGGCTTTTTAACGAAGTATAGCAGCAAATTAAACAACAAGATGTCGGAGTTATTTTTTAGCTGTTACTTAGTCATAAATTAGCCTTTTGACATAAAAAAATTAAAATAAGGACGTTCAATTCTTGTCCTACTGTCCTTAATTTCCTAGTAATTACCTCTTTTAACATTAAGAAATTAAGGAAAACATTAAGGAAATTAAGGTTGATCTCCTTAATTTTCTTAATTCTTCTCTTAATGCCTTAATGTTTCCTCTTTTTAAAATAGCTTGATAAACCATCATCTTTACTGATTTTAAGTTTGTCAAAACACTAATAATAAAAAAACAAATAAAACATATGTCAACATCTACGTTTGAAGTCCCAATGATGGCGGATTTAGCTGCTAAAGGAGAAACGCCTGAAGTACTATTTTGGGTAGGTTGTGCAGGTAGTTTTGATGACCGAGCTAGGAAAATCACTAAAGCTTTTGCCAAAATCTTACACCATACAGGGGTAAAATTCGCTGTATTAGGAGAAGAGGAGGTTTGTACAGGCGATCCTGCCAGAAGAGCGGGTAATGAATTTTTATTCCAAATGCAAGCCGTTACCAATATCGAAACCCTCAATATGTATGGGGTCAAGAAGATTGTCACGACTTGTCCGCATTGCTTCAATACTTTGAAGAATGAATATCCTATATTGGGGGGAAATTATGAGGTCATGCACCATACCCAATTCCTTCAAAGCTTAATTAATGAAGGTAAATTGCAGGTTAAAAACGGAGAAGCCTTTAAAGGAAAACGCATTACCTTCCATGATTCTTGCTATTTAGGTAGAGCTAATGACATTTACGAAGCTCCTAGGAAAGTTTTGGAGTTACTAGATAGTGAACTGGTGGAAATGAAGCGATGTAAGTCGAGAGGTTTATGTTGTGGTGCTGGTGGTGCACAAATGTTCAAGGAGGAGGAAAAAGGTACTTTACGGGTCAATCAAGAGCGTACCAAAGATATTGTGGATTCTAAAGCAGATTTTGTCGCTGCGGCTTGTCCTTTCTGTATGACCATGATGACCGATGGAGTTAAGGAAATCGAAAAGCAGGATGAAATCAAAGTACGAGATATTGCGGAGTTGATTGCAGAGGCTAATGATTTGCTGTAAAATATCTATAGTCATAACGGTATTATCTCATTCAATAAACTACATGAATCATGTATCAAAATTTGTCTCCTCAATCAAGGGTATGGATTTATCAAAGTAATCGAGCCTTTACAAGTGATGAAATTGCAGAGATTAATGAATCCTTGAAAACATTCACTATTCAATGGGCAGCACATGGTCAGTCCTTGAAAGCTTGGGGTGAGGTGATGCACCAACACTTTATTGTATTGCTAGTAGATCAAGCACAGCACGAGGCTAGTGGTTGTTCTATCGACAAATCGGTACACTTTATTAAGCTGCTAGAACAGCAATATAAGGTTCAATTATTTGATCGACTTACCTTGGCCTATAGAACACAGGAAGGTAAAATTAGCCTAGCCAACCGCATGGAGTTGATGCAATTATTAAAAACGGGTCAAATTAATGGAGATACCATTGTTTTTAATAATTTGGTACAATCTAAGGCGGAATTAGTGGAAAAATGGGAGGTAAAGTTATCGGATAGCTGGGCAGCAGCTTTAATTTGATAGTATATTGATTTTTTTCGTCAAAGTAGGGACAAGGCATGCCTTGTCCCTACCATGCCTTGTCCCTACCATGCCTTGTCCCCACCATTAGTCAAACTAGACCGTAGAGCTATTCCGTGCTTTAGTAGGATCGTATTTTTCTCTAGGTTTTCCAATAACATTTAAACTTTTCGTTTTACCAAATAATTCCTCCGACTTTTCATTATAAGCCGCAGCAGCTTCTTCAGCAGTATCAAAAAAACCTAAATCATACTTTTTGTTTTCATAATATAAAACAGCACGATATTTATTACGCTCCTTCCCTACTCCTCTGTATCCTGTACTGTTAAAGTTTTTTTTTGTGTTTCTAACAGCAATTGATCGAGGCACCCACTCTAAGTTTTCAATTCGGCAATCCAATTTATTTCCATTGATAATACTGACATAGAGTTTTTTATCACTCATTCCAGTAGGTCGAGGAATAAATTTTTCTGCCACATAACGATGCATATAAATCGTTTCGTTTCTGTAGCCACCGCCTTCCAAAGGATGATTCTTTTGGAAAAATGCATAGCCATTAGAATGCATTCTAATATTATCTAAGAACTTAATTTTTTGAAGATATTCGTTATTCAAAATTTGTTGGTATACAATATCTGAAACAATGGCATATTTGGGGGAATTCTTCAATTTTATTTTATGATCCATATTATATAGTGTCGTTTTGATACTGTCTTGTATTACTTGGTAGTATTTAAAGTTCTATTTACTGTAGTCCTAGTTTATAGTAGTTAGTAGTTTGAGCTGGTACTTATATCCAATACTTTAGGCTTAAAGTCCAAATTGCTACCTGTAAAAAGAATACTTTATTTACCTTTACTCCTAGAGGTTAGTAGACATGATAAAAAGTAAACACTTCAAAATGCGTTTAACTTATACTTCAATATCATTTAAACATGAGTGAGTAAAAAATTAGTAAGTAAATTCAAAATTTTACATGACAGTGTGTAGTTAAAAAATGGGATAGCTTTTATTGACTATAAAACATATTATGTTTTTGCTTTTATTGCCAATACAGTAGATAATGCAAGAGGATTAATGTAGTTAATGCTGAAAAAAAGTAATTTATGGTATGGTTTGTTTACTGTTCACACAGCCAGACCAAATAGGGAAACTATAAAACTGGGGCATCTTAGTTCGATGTCTAAATTAAAATATATACTTAAGCTTTTACTTTATACGCAATAGAAATGCAATTTATTGAGCTATACTACTATTGCTGATATTGGATAATGGAATTGCTATTTTCCATTACTACCACACCTTCATATTAGAGTGAACTACATACAAAGTGATGTTATTTATTAGGGCAATATATAAAAGTTGTTATTTCAGCAGTATTTCTCCTAACAATTATAACATACCCAAAACAACTTGGTCAATCAATTATGTTATTAGTGTGTTAAGGGAATATAACTGTATCACTTTCACTCTGAAATTGAATATCAGGGTTTGGCTTGACTTTAAAGGCTGGAATAGTACTTAGTATTTTGTACGATCTATGACATATAGAATACTATTCTTGTTTATACAAAAATCCTGTGACGACATTAAGATGTTATAGAATGTATATGGTCACTTATTTCAACTTAGAAAAAGCCTTCTTATAGCTAATGTTTTAGGGAAACATCAACTAGACTTATTGAGACTAGGGTAAGAATGAGGGAATAAATCACTCATTAACTAGGTTTAGTACTAGAATGATAATAAAATAAAGTAAATAATGAGCGTTAACTGTGTCAACTGTGCGTCTCAGTTGACACAGTTCGCTAAAATCTCATATAATATATTAGGAATTGATTGATTTCGACTTTTACCGAGCAAATGAAATCGCTCGCTTTTCTCGAATAACCGTTACCTTGATTTGCCCTGGGTATTGCATCTCCGTTTGAATTTTCTCTGCAATTTTGAAAGAAATCGCATCTGCTTGGTCATCGGTAACATCTTCACTTCGCACAATCACCCTCAACTCTCGTCCTGCTTGGATAGCATAGGCTTTATCTACCCCTGTGTATCCTTGCGCCAATGCTTCCAATTCTTTAATTCGTTTGATGTAGGACTCTAGAATTTCCCGTCTTGCTCCTGGTCTAGCACCAGAGATGGCATCGCAAGCAGCAATGATTGGAGAAATTAAATGCGTCATTTCTATTTCGTCGTGATGTGCGCCAATAGCGTTACATACTGCTGGATGTTCCCCATATTTCTCCGCCCATTTCATGCCTAGTAAAGCATGAGAAAGGTCGGTTTCTTCATTAGGCACTTTACCAATATCGTGTAATAAACCAGCTCGTTTAGCTAGTTTGATGCTATTGGGTTTTAGCCCCAATTCTGCTGCCATAATCGCACAAATCTTCGCTGTTTCAATGGAGTGCTGAAGCAAGTTCTGTCCATATGAAGAACGGAAACGCATACGTCCAACTGTTTTGATCAATTCTGGATGTAAGCCGTGTATATTCAGCTCAATAACCGTTCTTTCTCCAATCTCTACGATTTGTTGTTCTATTTGTTTACGTGTTTTGGCGACAACTTCTTCGATACGAGCCGGATGAATTCGACCGTCGGTGACTAGTCGGTGTAGAGATAATCGAGCCACCTCTCTTCTAACAGGGTCATAACCAGAGATGACAATTGCTTCTGGTGTATCGTCCACAATAATCTCCACGCCTGTTTCTGCCTCTAAAGCTCTAATGTTTCGTCCTTCTCGTCCAATGATTTGCCCTTTGATGTCGTCTGTTTCCAAACGGAAAACAGAAACGGTATTTTCTATAGTATGTTCGGCTGCTGTTCGCTGAATGGTTTGTATGATGATCTTTTTAGCTTCCTTATTTGCCTTCATTTTTGCTTCCGCCACAATATCTTTAATAAAAGCCATTGCATTTGTCTCTGCCTTCTTGACCATCGAATCCATCAGTTTTTGCTTGGCCTCTTCTTGTGTAAGGTTGGCAATTTTTTCCAAAGCTTTGACTCTCTCTGTTTCTAGTTTTGCCTGTCTTTGCTCCAATTCTTTCGCTTTCTTACCTATTGAAGCCTCTCTCTTACTCAAATCTTTCTGTTTGCCACTAACTTTGGCTTGCTGTTCTGTAAGGGTTATTTTGACTTTCTCAACTTCTGCCTCCTTTTTCTTAAAACTACTGACCTGTTGATTGAGATTTTTCTCCCTTTGATTAAGTTTACGATTTTTATCGTCTGCCTTCTTTCGGGCTTGGCTAACATAACGGTTGGCATCCTCCCGCAGTTTATTTGCCTTTTGTTGCGCTTCTTTTAATTGATCGTTCTTTTGCTGCTCTGCTTCCGCTGCTGCACTGGCTAGTAGCTGCTGTGCCTCATTCTCTGCATCTTGAATTTTTTGAACACTCGTTTTTTTAACAGCAGCTTTTCCTGAGAAAAAGCCGATCAAAGCACCAACAACTAACCCTAGAATAGCTAATACAATTTCTAGTATCATTGTAGATGATTTAATGAATAATATATAGGACAAAGCACTTGTAGTGCCAAACACCACATCGTACTTTTGATTGTTTTTGATTCTTGTAATATGCTATACAGCTTATATATTTTACTTAGTAACAGCTAAAAAACAAACCAACATCTTGTTGTTTAACTTGCCGCTATACTCCGTTAAAAAGCCTTGCCGATGCGAGTATTGGCTACGTTTTTTGCCTCGTCTAGCTACAAATTAACCGAACAAATAGGTCTAATTTATTTTTTGCTTGTTACTCAATCTACTAAATCTCTCTAACAGACATTACATAAAACAAAATATCACTATATAACACAATAATATGCAATTATCATTCAAAACTTGTCCAAGGTATGCAAGTTAAGTAGAATAAGGTAATTAAACTAATTTTGATGTGGACTTTATTTTTTAACTGTTACTAAGTAACAGTCAAAAAATAATTTCCTCATTTTGATGGATAAATTTAATCCTATACTACGTTAAAAAGCCTCACCAATGCCCTGCATTGCCTACATTTTTTGCCTTGTCTAGGGTCAAATTTCCCTAATCAAAATAGGAGAACTTATTTTTCACTCGTTACTTACCTAATTTCTGCTCCTATTTTTTCCTTATATAGATGCATTAATTTTTTCATTGTTTTATCAATTTCCTTATCTGTCAAAGTTTTTCGAGGATCTTGGAAAGTAAAACTAACCGCATATGATTTTTTATCCTTACCAATTTTATTTTCATCCTCAAAAATATCAAATAGATTGACTGATTGTAAAATATGCTTGGCAACTTGTGTGGCAATCTTGGCTACATCGGCAAAAGGTACGGAACGATCCAATAGAAGAGCCAAATCTCTGCGGCTACTTGGATATTTTGGTATAGCCTGATAAGTCACCTTTTTCTTGCGAAGAAGTTTGAGGATGGCATCCCAGTTAATGTCTGCATAAAAAACGTCTTGCTTAATTCCAAACTGCTTACGTACTGCTGGTGCTACTGCTCCAAATGAGGCTAATGTATTTTTCTTTCCTTGTGAATAGGTCAAGCCATAAGCCAATCCATTAGTATTGGTTGCTAAGTCCTTTACTTGATAACTATTGATGCCTAAACGACTTAACACCTTTGTCACCGCATCTTTAAGGTCAAAGAAATTGAAAGGCTGTGCTTCTCGCTGCCAATTTTCTTTGATTTGTGCGCCTGTAAAAAATAGGGTCAAATGCTGTTGTTCCTCATAATATTTCGTCTCCTCTTTCGTATAATAGCTATACGTTTTACCAAACTCAAACAAGCGCAAATGATGATTTTTGTGGTTGATATTGTGTTTAATGACCTCCAATCCAGAGAAAAGCATGTTTTTTCGCATGACATCCAAATTGGCATTCAAACTATTGAGTAACCATACTAATTGCTCCTGTTCCTCTTCTTTATAGTAAGCAGAATTGGTGATCGAAGTCCCCATCATTTCATTAAAACCTTTCGCAGCTAGGAAATTAGCCATTTTATGCTGCATGGCAAGATTCTCTGGCTTTTGTCGATAAGATAGGGAAGCATTTAATTGACTAGGAATAGGCACTTTATTGAAGCCATAGATTCTCAAAACCTCCTCGATAATGTCTGCTTCTCGGTAAACATCCGCTCGATTGGTGCCTACAGCTACACGAAAATCATCCCCTTCACTACTTAATACCTCGATTTCTAATGCCTCTAAAATAGCATGTACTTCTTCTTTTGGAATAGTTACACCAATTAAGCGGTTGATATTACTATATTTCACCTCCACTTCCTTTCTAGTAATTGGATTTGGATAAATGTCTATTACTTCAGAAGCAATGGTTCCGCCTGCTAATTCTTGCATCAATAAGGCTGCTCGTTTTAGGGCATATATGGTCATAGCAGGATCAACGCCTTTTTCAAATCGAGTAGCAGCATCTGTACGAAGTAAATGGCGAGTAGATGTTTTACGGGTAATAATGGCATCAAAAACCGCACTTTCTAGGAAAATATCACTAGTCTCCTCTGTTACCCCAGAATGAATCCCCCCAAAAACACCTGCAATACACATTCCCTTGTCTTCTCCATCGCAAATCATCAAATCTTCTGGATGAAGCTCTCTTTCTACTTCATCAAGGGTAGTAAATTTACTGCCTTCTGGTAAGTTTTCGACAATCACCTTTCCACCTGCAATTTTATCTGCATCAAAGGCGTGTAGTGGTTGTCCTGTTTCATGTAAGACATAATTCGTAATATCTACAATATTATTAATTGGGCGAACACCTATAACCTTTAACCTTTCTTGCATCCATTCGGGTGATGGGCCAACCTTGACCCCTTTGATAGAAACCCCTGTATAACGAGGGCAAGCAGTTGTATTTCGGACTTCAACTACTATGGGTAAATCATTATTTTGGACGGTAAATCCACTAATATCTGGTAGTTTAGTAGATTCTTTGTAATCGTGATTAATTTTGAGTGCTGCTGCTAAATCTTTAGCAACACCTATATGACTTGTGGCATCGGAACGATTAGGGGTCAAACCAATTTCAATAACATAATCCTCTTGTATATCTAGTACTTCTTTGACAGCATGACCTACGGTTGATGTTTCGGGTAATACCATAATTCCGTCATGCTCTTCCCCTAATCCAATCTCATCCTCTGCACAGATCATTCCCATAGATACTTCTCCTCGAATCTTCCCTTTTTTGATTTTAAAAGGATCACCTTTTGTGGGATAAAGCATGGTACCTACTGTAGCTACGATCACCTTTTGCCCTGCTGCTACATTAGGTGCGCCACAAACAATGTTCAATGGCTCATCCGCTCCTACATCTACAGTAGTGACTCTTAAGCGGTCTGCATTGGGATGTTGTTCGGCAGTTAATACTTTTCCAACGACTAAGCCTTCTAGCCCACCTTCTACTGCTTGCACTTTTTCAATGCCCTCTACTTCTAGCCCTGTATCTGTAAGAATTTCCCCTATTTTTTCAGGAGAACCATCAAGAGCTAAATAATCACGAAGCCAATTCCAAGAGATTTTCATATCGTATTCTGTATGTGTAATGGTTTGATAATCGAAATCATGTTGTCTTTTCCTAAAAAATAAACAACTATTATATGCCTACCATTTTTAGGCGTTTAAAGTTCGCAAAGATAGGGAAAATTAAGGAGACTTAGGTAAGCAGCCCTATTGATTAAAGCCTAGTCTATAGTAAATTCATTGAGGATTTGATTTTTGTATCCTTTTTTGTATAATTTGAGGGTAAGTGATGGAACAGAAATAAATTCGGTCATATCCCTTAGTATTTAGCCTAATACTGTGTTGCAAAAATATCACATACATTCCATGTATGATCCATTTTTGCGCCTTGTCTTAGACTAAGGAACAGTAAAAAAATAACTTGTTCCTAAATAATGTGCAGGATATTTTGACCGACTTTATTTCTAATCCATCACTAAAAATAATGATGCTATGATTCAATTATCACTTATTAACTCCTTTTACTACGGTATGCTATTGTTAATTTTTCTAGGGCTGATCCATTTTGAGGGAACTGCTCAAACGATAGTAAATACCAAGTGGGAAAAGGTGATTCCCTCTGAAGGTATTCCTGAAAATGTACAGATCCAAAAGGGGAATAATAATTTGGATCTGGCTTATTATCAGGATAAGTATTATTTGGCTTTTCGTACTGCTCCCAATCATTTCGCTTCCAAAAAAGCTCGAATTTATGTGCTGAGTTCTAAGGATTTAAGACAATGGGATTTTGAAAAGGTGGTGCATTTGAATAATGATTTGCGAGAACCTCGTTTTGCGGTTTATAAGGATACCTTGTTTTTTTACTTCTTTGAAGGCGGAAAAAAGTTCTGGAAATTTGAGCCGCAACATCTTTACTACAGTTATCAAACACCAGATGGCGAATGGTCGGATAATGTGCAAACGCCTTTGGATGGTTATGTCCCTTGGCGATTTCGAGTGCATGAAGGGGTTTTGTATATGTCTGCTTATTATGGTAAAAATGCTTATAACCAAGCAGCAGTAGATTTACGATTGTTTCAAAGTACAGATGGGCAACATTTTGCGCCAATTAGTGAAGCTCCTCAGATTTTACATCCTAAAGGGATTGGTGAGGGGGAATTTATTTTTGATCAAGCAGGTAATATCTGGGGAGTCGCTCGCTCAGAGCATGATGGTTCCTATACTTTTTTTGCCCATAAGGACAGTATAGACCGATGGGATTATCAATATTCTACGATCAAGTATGATAGTTCTTTGATTTTTGCGGATGGTGATCAAATTTTCCTGATTGCTCGACGTAATATGGATGGAGATGGGCATTATGTAAAAAAGGAGGGTAAATACCTTTATAATCTCCTTCGTTATTCCTTCACCAAAAAGAAAACGGCTATTTTTTTACTAGATAAAACCAAGAAAACATGGATTCACCTTAAGGATTTCGAAAGTACAGGAGATACTGCTTTTCCTGGTATTGTCAAAAAAGCGGATGGTAAATATATTTTGATGAATTATTCTAATGATATTGATAAAAGGGAAAAAAATTGGATTGGTGGGCAATTGGGTAGCACTTTTATTTATCAAACAGAATTGGAAATTGTTGATTGAT
>JAHDFT010000071.1:1924-4519 GCA_020628015.1 Bacteroidota bacterium | reverse complement strand
TTATTGTTGAGTGCTTGACCTATCGAGATGGATCACGACAGTAGTTATTGAAAATCAAATGCAAACAACTATATAATGAGAGATTTAGCTTACAGACCGATTCCTGTTTTAAAAAAACTATTACTTGTTCCTGTAACAATTATAGCAGGTATTATCGCCTCCCCTATTATATTAGTTATCTACTCGATTCTATATGTTCGTAGAAAATTATTTGATCGAAAATATAAGGCTTATCTTAAAACATTAGAAGGACGGACTTTTTTCTGTTATAATAACCGCAAAGATAGCCTAGATTTTATTGAAAAACGGATAATTCCTCAACTCCCCAAAGACATTGACCTTATTTTCCTAAATGGTCGTCAGGTCGTTTCTGATTTTGATCCAGTCTTTATTTCTACTATGCTCTATCGTTTGAAGCATTATCAAAAATTCCCACATCTGGTTAAAATTGTCAATGGCGAAGTTATAGATCAATCCATTAACAATGTTTTTTATAATATACTCAATCAAGACAAACAAATAAACTTATTGTTAGAGCAAATCGAAAATTTCACTCACAAATAGCATACTAAATACAGAAAGTTACCATATTAAAGAATCTCGTCTTATATTCCTATATTGCACTTTACTAATACTGTCAAAATATAACCTTTAATTGTCAAATAATGCGAAATGTACGTTTTTTTATTGAGGCTGCTAAATCTTTGAATGAGGTAGGCACCGTCACCTTTAGTTCCAAATTTGTAGTCGATAAAATGCTTGGTCCGATCAATTATAAAGCAACTAAGTATTTAGTAGAGTTGGGAACTGGTAATGGCTGTGTCACAGAGGGTTTACTAGCGCAAATGGCTCCAGATGCGAAATTGTTATCGTTTGAGGTCAATGAACAATTTTGTAAAATGGTGGGCGAAATGTATCCTGATGAACGACTTACTTTAATCAATGATTCTGCTGAAAAATTAGAAGAATATCTGACTCAAAATAATATGCCTCATGCTGAACATATTATATCAGCAGTTCCTTTAGTGGTTTTACCTGATGAAGTTGGAGATCGTATATTGGCTGTTTCTAAAAAATGCCTGAAAAAGGGAGGGTATTTTATGCAATTGTCTTACTCCCCTACTCTAGGCAAAAATCTATTGGAAAAACATTTTGAGGTGGTAGAACGGAAATTTATTTTCCTTAATCTACCACCTGCTTATGTATTTTGGTGTCAATCGCCTATTCTCTAGCTTTTGAAAGCTCCTTATAAAACAAGAAATGGGGATGGTTAATATATCCCCATTTCCTAAGCCTTTACACCTAAATAATAGAATAAGTAACAGCTAAAATTAACCTTTACTGCACCTTTATCACCTTCTTATAAATAGGCACCTCTGCACCTTCTAATACAATAAAATACATGCCTTTAGCTAAGTTAGAGACATCCATATTGATTTGGTCTGCTTTCTGATTAATGACTTGTATTTGAATCACATTTCCACTGGCATCCATGATTTTCAATTGCTTAAAGGTATTTTTCTGGAATTCTACTTGTAAATTATTGGTCATTGGATTAGGGTAAACTGAAATTTCACCTAATTCATTTGTAGCTGCTGTTTTGAAAGCATCTCCTGCCACACCAATATTTACTGTATAATCTTCCACTTCGCCATAAGAATAAGTTCCACAGGCATCTGGGAAACTACCATATTGCATCGAAACTCGCATACGAGTTTCCCCTATTAAAGCATCTTCTGGTATGGTAAAATCAAAGCTTAATGTACCTTCGCCTCTTTCTGCTATCAACAATTCTGTTGCATCATCAAATTCGCCATCTTGATTGAAATCTATACGAACTGTCCAGTATTCTCGGTAAGCTGTGCCTGCATAAACAGGAACAAGGTCAATGGTATAGCGTCCTCCTTGCGCTAGGTCAGTACTCAGATTCGTATAGTCCGCATATCCTCCATCATCACCAGACTCATTCCGAATATCCTCCAAGGTAATAGAGCCAATGTATTCATAACGAGTTCGATTACCATTCGATGTACAATATTCAATTGGTAATGGGCCTTCACATGGTGGACAGTCAATGCCTCCACAATCAATACCTGTTTCATCACCATTTTGAATGCGATCATCACAAGTAGGTCGCATATCCTCATCAACATCAAATAATACGGTATAATCTTCTACTTCACCATAAGCAAATGCTTCACAAGCTGTCGCATAACTACCATACTTCATGCTAACTCTCAAAATAGCAGCTGGATTTGCTAAAGTTGAAGGAGTCGTGAAGATTAACTCTTGTGGTGTATTTCCTGATACTTGTCCAATTAATTCATTAGTATCCTCAAAATCACCATCGCCATTGTAATCAATCCAAACAGACCAATATTCTCGATAAGCACTTCCAGCATAACCTGGCGTGAGTGTAAGGGTATAGTCTGTATCTGGCGTTAAAGTTGTACTTAGATTGGTATAATCTCCATAGCCATTGTCATTGCCAGATTCGTTGGTGATGGCTCCTAAATTCACCGCAGCAATAAACTCATAACGGGTTCGATTACCTTGTGCTGTGCATACCGTTGCTGGCTCCATATCGCCACCTGT
>JAHDFT010000071.1:0-1824 GCA_020628015.1 Bacteroidota bacterium | reverse complement strand
TGTCACCGCCTGTATCGCCACCTGTGTCACCGCCTGTATCGCCACCTGTGTCACCGCCTGTATCACCGCCTGTATCGCCAGTTTCATCAAATGTCACAATTGCAGTATCTTGGTCATCCTCTGTAGGAATATTATTATTTGGAGTAGAGTCAATATCTGTTTGATCTGCTGCAAATACTTCTGCTGTATTCTCAACACTAGTTTCTCCTTGATTAACAATCACTTCCAAGACAATAGAAGCGGATTCACCAGCAGGCAAATCTCCTACATTCCAAATACCAGTTGCTAGATCATAATCTCCAAAAGCACTAAATAAACTGACATTATCTGGCAATTGGTCAATGACTTGTACACCTGTGGCATCTCCTGGTCCGTTATTCGTCACAGTTATTGTATATTCAATGGCATTACTAGACAGGTCTTCAATTCCTCCACCTGTTTTGACCAGTTCTAAATCAAGATCAATCAATTCTTCTCCGCAATCAATGGTATTCACAAAAACGGTAACGGTTTCTGTGCGTACACAGCCATTTAAGGTTACAAATACCGTATATTCTGTTGTTTCTGTAGGTGCAGCAACAGGATTAGATACGGTTGAACTATTCAATCCAGTAGCTGGTGCCCAGAAATAAGTCGCACCAGAAGGGCCTGTTGGGTCACCACCTATAATGGCAAAATCTCCCTCACAAATCTCTTGGTCATCTCCTGCTGTAGCAAATACACCTTGTGTTACATTGACCGAAAACTCATAGTTCTCGGAACATCCACCTGCTACTACCTCTAGGCTAATGGTTTTTACGCCTACTGTAGACCAACTCACAACTTCTGTTGCATTCGTTGAAGTAGCTGGTGTGGCATCTGCCCCAAAATCCCAAGTATAAGTCGCTCCAACAACTGTAGGATTTACATTGACTTCTGCCTCTTCATTGGCACAAATTGTAGTAGGAGCATCAATACCAGATTCAATAGGGGTAATATTTTCATTGACATTAATGGTTCGTTCTTCACTACAATCAGGATTGCCAATTTCAGAAATTACAACGTTATAGGTACCACCATTATCTACAGATACATTAGGCGAATTGGCAGTAAAGCCATTCGGCCCAGTCCAACTATAATTATAATTGACAATATCTGAAGGACTTGCCGAAAGTGTTATCGTAGCATTTTCACAATCAATATCTCCATCCTTGCTCAAATCAGCAGGGATTTCACAACAGTCTTCTACTGCTACAAAAACGGTTACAATTGCTGTACTTACACAACCATTGAGGGTTACAAATACGGTGTACTCTGTTGTCTGACTAGGTGCAGCAACAGGATTGGCTACAGTTGCACTATTTAAACCTGTAGATGGTGCCCAAAAATAAGTTGCGCCATCTGGTCCTGTCGGATCACCACCTAATACAACAAATTCCCCTTCGCAAATCGTCTGATCCTCTCCAGCAGCAGCAAAAGTTCCTTCTGTAATATTGATGGCAAATTCATAAGATGCTATACATTCTCCAACAGCAACATCCAAAGTAACAGTACGAACACCCACACTTGACCAAGTTACGGTTTCACTAGCATCTGTTGAGGTTTGTGGTGTTGCTCCATTTCCAAAGTTCCAATTATAAGTCGCACCAACTACAGGAGGATCAACTGTAAATACGGCTGCCTCATTGGTACAAACCGAACTTGGACCATTAATCCCTGACTCAACAAAAATGATGTTATCTTCTACATCAACAAAGGCAATTTGACTACAATTAGTCCCATTATCGGTAATGGTGACTTGGTATCGTCCTCCTTGTTCAACAGATACATTAGGCGAATTGGCAG
>JAHDFT010000070.1:11207-15368 GCA_020628015.1 Bacteroidota bacterium | reverse complement strand
CTCTGAATAATAGGATTGGGAGTAAAAAATCCTACCGATGAGTTATTCGCTCCTTGACCACCAAAAAAAGAATTTTGATTGCCATTACCAGTTTTTCCATTTCCAGAAAAGAAAAATTGACTTGTATTTGCGCTGGAATTATTGTTTTTTTTGAAATTATTTTTTTTCATTTTAATAGTTTTTAATGAATGAGAAGAGTGCGTAAAATGCTGTAATAGTATAAGCAGTATTGTTTGGATGAATGGGGAAAATAGGGGAGTGATTAAGAGTGTTTTAAAAGTGCTATTTATTTTTGTTTTAACTATTTTAAGTCAAATATGTTGGGTTTTATTTAGGATTAATGTTGAATAATTAGATACATTAATTCTGATAAGGTGTTTAGTCATAGGGTTGATCCAAATAATAAAGCATGTAGTATTAATGTTAAAAGGGTGTTCTTTCTCCATTACTTAAAGCATGATTACAATAAGTTTAATTAAATGTACATTGTGAATGGAATGGATGGATATAGTATTAAAGGGTGTTCTTTCTCCATTACTTAGAGTATGATTACAATAAGTTTAATTCAATGTACATGATGAATAGAATGGATGCTTATACCCTAGATGGCTGTATATTTTTTAAAAAACTGAATTGTTGGGTTTACTGATATAGTAACCCAACATTCAGTAAAGACGGGAACACTAAGTTTGTACAATTTCCACTAACAAAAATAAGTGTTTTCGACTTTACAATCTTGACAAAAAATGGAACAAAACAGACATGTGCTTAATTTTGTATGAGTTTTATATATTGATATACCATCATTTATAAGGATAAAATACTCAATTTGATCTATGTGATCTGTCATTTTTAAAATAATCGCCTGGTCTTTTACCAAATCTTTTTTCATATACTTTGGAGAAATAAGAGGAAGTCTCAAATCCAATGGCATAAGCAACTTCTGAGATGGTATAATATACTTTCTGCTCCAATAATTTTTTAGCAACTTGAAGTTTGATTTCTAATATGTATTTGTTAGGCGTTAAGCCTGTAATGGATTTGACTTTTCGATACAGTTGTCGATCACTAATATATAGCTCGTCTGCTAGGAAGCCAATATTTAATTGCTTAGAATCAATATTGTCTTTAATCAATCCTTCTATCTTTTTGATCCATTCTTGATTGGCTGAAGTATAAGTTGTAGGTATTTCTTTATTTTTACTAAGCCACTTTTGCTTTTTGTGATAATTCTCTATTAAGTTAAGGCTTCTGACCACCAATTCATTAGGAGAAAAAGGTTTGATGAGGTAATCATCTACGCCAATGGTTAACGCATTGATTCGGTCATCTTCTGTGGCTAGTGCGGTTAGCATAATGACTGGGGTGGATGCCCATTGTTCAGTAGATTTAATGATTTGTAATAAACTGAGTCCATCTAGTTCAGGCATTAGAATGTCAGAGATCACCAAATTGATATTTTTGCTTGTATCTTTTAAAATTGCAAGGGCTTCATTTCCATTATTAGCTGTATAAGTACTATAATGTGGAGCTATGATTTCTTGTATAAATTGTTGCATATCAGGATTGTCCTCTACAATCAAGACGGTATATTGTTGGTGATGTTCAGGTATAGTGATTTTGGAAGTAGCCGAAAGTGTGTCTTGTGTTTCTATTTGAATAATTTGTGTTGTTGTTTGGCTTTTAACCAAAGGTAGGGTAAATGTAAAGATACTTCCTTCTCCTAATTGACTTTCTACTTGAATCTGTCCACCTAAAATTTTAGAAACTTCTTTGACCAAAGCCAAGCCGATACCAATCCCAAAAGACTTAATATGGTCAGAATGTTGTGATTGGTAAAATCGGTCAAAAATATGCGGTAAATCATCTGGATGAATGCCTTTGCCATTGTCTTTTATGATAAATTGAAGTGCTTCTTTTGTGGTGTGTATATTGAAATTAACCTGTCCATGCTTAGGCGTATACTTAATGGCATTAATCAAGAGGTTATTTAAGATTTTCGCCGTTTGGGTTTGGTCTAATTGTACAGTTAATTGAGGATTGCCTTGATAATGAAAGTCAAATTGAATTTGTTTTTGTTGGGCTAGACCTTCTAGTGAGGCATATAAGCGTTTACAGAAAGTCAATAATGAAGTAGGGTGGTGATGTAAGGTTAATTTATCCGATTCTAATTTAGCCAACATTAATATTTCCTCGATCAAACTTAATAGTTCTGTACTATTGCGTTCAATCATTTGCAACTTTTTTTCTAATAAGGGATTTAGTTGCCCATATCTTCCTTGCAAAATTTCTTGTACAGGACTTATGATCAAGCTAACAGGATTACGTAGTTCATGAGAGATATTGGTAAAAAAGCTGGACTTAAAAGCAATTAATTCCTCTAAATAGTGAGCTTGTTTTTCAATGGTTTTTTTGTCTTTTTCTATTTGCTCTGTTCGTTTTTGTACTTCAATTTCTAAGGCTTCTTTAGCTTTTTTAGTGGCTTCGTATTCTAGTTGGAGAGCTTGTACTCGCTTTTGTTGACCACGTTCTATATCTAGTTTTTCATACTCAATAACTTTAGTTTGATGATAGTAAGCGAGTTTGTAATCTCCTAATTTTTTATAACACTCAACAAGTGTATTGTTGATGTCTGCTAACTTATCATAACTTTTTTGATATACCTCTTGTTCAGATAATTGGGTTAAATAGGCTATCGCTTTTTCTGTATTGTTATTGAAAAAGTGTAGACTAGCAAGATTAGAGATATATTCATAGCTAATGATAAGTGAAGCATCCTTTTTACTGACCTCAATTCCTTTTTCTAGCCAATAGATGGCTTTTTTATTTTGATTTAATTCTTGACAAACATTGGATAAAGATATGTAGCTTAGTGTTAGTCCTTTATAGTAATTAATTGCTTCTTTTATTTTGGCTGATTTTAAATAGCATTCGTAAGCAGCTTCGTAATCCACTTGGTATAAGGTATGTAGAGAGCCTTGTAAATGGTAGGCATAACTAAGACTCAATTGAGCATTTATTGCTTTTGCTGCTTCAATAGTTTTATTGAGGTAATAGTGTGTTTTGTCATAAATTTTTTCATAAAACAGGAGATAGCTTAATGCATAATATATTTTAGGTAATAGATGAAGTATTTGATTCTTTTCTGCTACAGATAATGACTGTAGTAACATTTTAATGCCTTCTTCCGCCTCTCCAACAGCTTGTAGGGAAACACCTAGACGAAAATAAGCTTTACAGATTAATTCCTTGTCTTTAATTAGAGCTAAGGAAGCTAGTATTTCTTTGGAATAACTAATTGCCTCTTGTGTTCTATCAAATTCACGAGCCATAAGAGCTTTAGCTAGTAAGAGTTTCCATTTGAATGGATCGGATAATTGATGTTTTTCAAAGGTTTCGCTTGCTAATTTTAGTGCTTGCTCTGCTTCATCCATAGGAGGTAGATAGGTCAAAATTTCTATCAATAGTACTTGTACACTAAATACCTCTTTGGGATAGGTTGCTAATGGATATTTTTCAAGTAAATCAAGTAATAATTGCTTGCTTTTTTTCCATTGACCTTGCCCTGAGAAATATTTACTTTGTTTTAATACGACATCTACTTCTGCTAATAATTTTATATGATCTTTAGTTGTTTGATTTGACATAATGAATAGTATGAGTTCGTGAGTATAGTGATTTTGAGTGGGTGAATAATAAAAAGGAATGGGTGAAATTAGCTTGTGAATAGTTTTTATTTGTACTTTATTCACTAGTATCATAAATAATATTGACGGCTTCTGATGCTCGTAAATCAGAGGTGAGTTTAATCCGTCTTTCTTTGCCGCCATCATTAATAGATAAAGCAGCTGTGTTTGGTGGACGTTCCCCAACATTATGAGCATACATCAATAATTTATTGACCTGATTTGGTGGAACATTAATTATCAACTCTTTTTTAGCATTTTTAAGCTCATAAGTTGCCAAAATACATTTATCATTGAAAAACACACTCACCACATCTCCATCCTCGTTTTCATCATCCCAAATACTAACCACAATCTGGGATTGCCTTACCTTATATCTACTTTTATCTATTACATTTCTATCTGCCACTTGGTCAATCGAAACTTCTTCAAAAGCAGGTGGTTCTGGCTCTGGCTCAGGAATTGGTTCTGGTTC
>JAHDFT010000070.1:0-11107 GCA_020628015.1 Bacteroidota bacterium | reverse complement strand
GGCTCTGGCTCAGGAAGTGGATCTGAAACGGGTTCAGGTTCAGGAATTGGTTCAGGTTTAGGTTTGGAGATGAATTGCCATGTTTTAATGGTGCCATCATAACTCCCACTAACAAAGAAAGAATTATCAGGACTAAAGTGAAAACTTCTTACCTTATTGGTGTGGTTATTGGTTGCCTCAAAAGCCATTTCAAAAGTACCAACATCCCAGACACGTACACCATTACCAATATTCCCACTTACTACATAACGATCATCTTTAGAAAAATGAATATGACTGTATTCGCCTGCTTCACCAGCAGCTATATTAGTGATGAGTTGATTGGAAGGATAATCCCAAAAATAAAGACTTCCGTTTTGACACCAACCTGCCATGATATTGCCCTGATTGGAGAATTGTATATCATTGATATAGTCAGTTGTATTTTTAATAGATTTCGAGACTTTTAGGTTATTTAAGTCTAGGAAATGGACATTTTTACCGCAGGCAAAAGCCAAATTTTGTTGATCAGGAGTAATTAAGGCACTCGTAATGTGATATAGACCACTATAAATTTCTTCTGCCACTTGACTAACACCAATTTCTGCTCGATTAATGCGGTGATTTTTACCCCCATAATACAAGTATTGTTCATTTGGTCCAAACAATACAAAGTAGGTATCTTTAAATGCACTAGTTGGTTTGGCATTTAAATAGGTTTGTAGCAACTGTCCTGTTGAGACTTCCCAAAGCATTGCCGAACCATCACTAGAGGCACTAGCCAATAATTCCCCAGTTTGATTGAAGACCAAGTGGTTAATGAGTCCTTTATGACCTTCTAATATTTTGGAAATACTTCCATCTTTGGCATTCCAAATGTAAATGCGTTTATCACTGCCTCCACTTGCAATCAAACGCCCGTCAGGGCTAAAAGTGACGTATTCGACACCACCTTTATGACCAGTTAATGTGCGATGAGAAATGAGGGCTACATCTTGTGCTTGTACAAAAGGTAGATGAAACAATAGTAATCCTATCAAGCATAAGGTAGATAAAAAATATTTCAGTTTTTTAGGTAGAATGTAGATTTGAATAATCATATATGTATTTTTGTTCTTTGCAATTAATATTTTTGGAACTAAAGGAAAGTAGAGTTATTTGATAGTATTCTTAAGGTTAAACTTAAACTTAAACGAAATTTGATAAATAGCTTAGGGTTTAGGGGCAAATGAGTTATTTATTTATACATATGGATTTTGCTAGTTATTTGTAAGGCATTTCTGTTGAGTGGAACATGATTGATTTAAATTGCTTCATAGCTTAATTATAACTGGAAAGATACAAAAATATTTTATTGTAGAGAATGACCTTGTATTTTTTAGGGCTAAAGATAGGTCATATACTTTTTTTTAAATGTACAAATGACTTGTTTTCAATGGCTAATTCCCTTTTCTTTTTTATTTACATATTAATTATGACTTAGCATTTACTTTGGCAGCCATTTTCTTTGAGCAATACTGAAATAACCCCATTTTTTTCCTTTTCTAGCTGGAATAGAATCACTAAGTCGAAAACGAACTGCATCAAATCGCTCATTACTAATAGAGGTGTTGTTAAGGGTGAAAAAGCCATATTGATTAGCAACTTTTCGGATTAAAAATAAGTCTTTTTTTCCCTCGCAACCATCTACACATTGTCCTGTTGAATCAATGAAAAAGAAGTAAGAATCTTTTTGACTTACTTGACGAACTCTTGCTTTGCCTTTATCGAATGGGGCAATATATATAAACTGTGGTGGAAGAATAGTTTTTCCTTGTTTATCTTTTAATCCATACAATTTTTTTGAAGTATATGGATATGCCTGTTTAGCATTAAGAGCTTTGTCTTTTTTAACTTTTTGCTTTTTTTGTTTTCCAAAAAGATAGCTCTGAACTTTCTTTTGGCTTTTGTGTGATTTGTTTCTTTGGACTTTCTTTTTAGAATTCTCTTTTTTAACTTTTTTTGCTTTGCGAAAAGGTTCAATAGTATTATCAGAAGCTTTTTGCTTAAATTGCTTAAGAGTAGATGTACTTTTAGTAGAACTGGCTAAGGAAGCAGTCATTACCTGTTTATCTGATACTGGTTTAGCCTTCTCAGCTTGATCTATTGTTTTAGGTGATTTAGGGCGAGGTTTATGATTTTTATGCGCTCTAACAATGAAAAATAAGACAATAATTAAAGCAGCAAATAAACTACCAAACTTAACCACCATCTGTCCAGCTCGACTCCAAATTTGGTATTTTTTATTTCCACTAAGGGCAGGATAGTATACATCTTTAGTGGTAACGACCATTTTGTCGCTCAATAGTTTTTCTGGACGAACACCCCTATAAGGTGGAGGGCATTTTTTTTTCTTAATAATGTCAAACAATAGATACAGTATTTGATTGAAAAATTATGGGAATATTTATGGGCTAAGTCAACTATAAATTACTAATTATAAAACAAGCATAAATATAATAAAAATCAAATTCATAGTCAAGCTTTTTATTAAGAAATGCTGTTATGAAAATGTAATTATTTGTTCAAGCTATTGTCTATTATGTTTTATAAAGCAAATAAGTTCCTTTTGTGAGGATTTATGAAAAAATAAAAGTCGTACTATTGACCAAATACAGGGTTGTTTTTGGTGATTACAGTAAATAAAAATAATTTTAGAGCTGTGATAGCCTGTTTTCCTTATTTCCACTATAAAAATACGCAAACGAATGAAACAAATATATGTAGCTCTATTGGCTTTAGTCTGTCTAGCATTTGTGGCCAAACCAAAAGACAATGTTGATAAAATAGGTGGGATTCATCTCTGTGCCTCCTTTGATAAAGAAGATTTAACACAAAATCCAATGTTATCTATGGAGAAAGATGCAGGGGCAGATTGGGTCAGTATTGTTCCCTATGCTACAGGAACGATTGACGAACCTGATATTATTTACGATACCCCACATCAATGGTATGGAGAAAAACCAGAAGGAATCATTCATTCTATTGAACAAGCACGAGCAGCAGGTTTGAAAATCATGCTTAAGCCACAAGTATGGTTGCCAAATGGCTGGGTAGGGGATTATCAACCTGAAACAGAGGCAGCATGGGAAGCTTGGCAATGTAGTTATGATAGTTATATTTTGCCTTTAGTAGACTTGGCACAAGAACATAAAGTCGAATTATTTTGTATTGGTACAGAATACAAAATCGCTGCTAGAGAAAGACCAAAATACTGGGAGGACTTAATTGACCAAATTCGTTCAAAGTATGATGGAAAGCTAACTTATGCCTCTAATTGGGACAATTATTACAATATTACTTTTTGGGGGAAATTGGATTATATTGGTATTGACTCTTATTTTCCATTGATTCCTAATCAAACACCAGAAAAAGACGATCTCTTAGCTGCTTGGAAAAAAGGACCAGAGAAAGCTTTATATCGCCATCATCTGCAATATCAAAGACCAATTCTTTTTACAGAATATGGCTACCTTAATGTAGATAGTACTGCTTGGAAACATTGGATTAATGAAAAAAATTACAAACGTCTAGGAACAAATCCTACAGGACAAGCCAATGCCCTAGATGCTTTTTATAGTACTTTTTGGAAAAAGGATTGGGTTGCAGGTGGATTCCTGTGGCGATGGTATGCCGATTATGGAGACCCTAATGCTAGATGGCATGAGAAAGATTATACGCCACAAGGAAAGCCTTCTATGAAGGTGGTTAATCAATGGTATGAGGCGTTTTGAATTAGAAGAATATGATTAACAAGTAAAAAAAGTAGAAGTTTTGTAGAACTTTTTTATACTTAAAATTATTATTACTTTTACGTTCCTTTATCATTCGTGATGAGGGCAACAGAAACAATGCTAAGTTTTTTTGGGGCTGACCGGAATCGACAGTATTGTTATTGGTAAGTAAGCATGTCAAGCGTTGTGCAATTTTAGCTTGTAAAACACAAAGCATATAACTTTATAAATGGCACACAAAGCCAATTAAGAATGGCTGCCTAATTCTAGGAATTAGACACCTTCAATCCGGCCGCCTGCCTTGTGCAAGTTTGACTATTTGTTGCCCGCAGGCCTGGGTTTCAACAAACCTCAGATAGTATAGCTAATGTAGGTCGCTTGATGCATTAGTGAAATTAATCGAGTGTAAGGAAAGTTTCGGTTTTGTACTGTCCCTGAATTTTCCCGACAAATAATACAGGACTAAGCATGTAGAAAGCTTATGGATGCACTATCTGGACGAGGGTTCGAATCCCTCCAGCTCCACTTTTTAACACCGCTAAAAATTAGAACATCTGATTTTTAGCGGTTTTTTTATATCCATCAATAGAAAGAAGATTCAACCAATGTCCCTAAGCTCCCCTGTTACCCCTGAACATACCAGAGAAAAACGCATTCTCATTAGCTCCATCTTTATCGCTGGACTCTGCTCCATTGTCTACGAATTATTGATTAGTACGACTTCCTCTTATTTTCTAGGAGATAGTGTCAAACAATTTTCTCTCACCATTGGCATTTATATGGCAGCAATGGGCGTAGGTTCCTATCTTTCTCGCTTTTTTCAAAAAGATTTATTGTACAAATTCATTTGGGTCGAAATCATCTTAGGCTTGATCGGAGGAAGCTCCGTACCAATGCTTTACTTTTTCTACGCCTACTTTGACAATTTCAGCTTCCAAGTCTTCATGTTTGCGCTCATCACCATTATTGGCATCCTAACAGGCCTAGAAATTCCCCTGTTGACCCTCATTATGAAAAAGCATTATCCCCTAAAAATCAATCTATCCAATGTCTTGTCAATGGATTATTTGGGGGCTTTATTGGCTACAATTCTATTTCCCTTTTTTCTATTGCCTTTTCTAGGAACTTTCAAATCCTCTGTCCTATTTGGTTTGATCAATTTGGGAATAGGTTTCCTCAATTTATGGTATTTTTCCTCCTTATTAAATTTGAAGCAGAAACGAGTCTGTATAATGGCTTCGGTGGTCATTACCTTATTTTTTGCGACCGTTCTATTTTTTGCCAATTTTTTAATGGGACATTGGAGCAATTTAATGTTTCGAGATCCGATTATTTACAATCAGCAATCCAAATATCAAAATATTGTATTGACAAAGGGGAATTTGGGCTTGCGTTTATACCTCAATAAAACCATCCAGTTTTCTTCACAAGATGAATACCGTTATCATGAATGTCTGGTGCATCCAGCCTTATTATGGGCGGAATCGCCTAAAAAAGTGTTGGTACTAGGTGGAGGAGAAGGTCTAGTGGTTAGGGAGATTTTGAAGCATGAGGCTGTAGAAAGCATTACCATTGTAGATTTGGATGAAGCCATGTTTGATTTAGCGATGGAACATCCTTTAGTAAAAGCTTTGAATGAGGAAAGTTTGGTGCATCCGAAGGTAAAAAGGGTAGTGGCAGATGCTTTTGTTTTTCTGCAAAATAATAAGCGAGAACAATATGATGTGATTATTTCTGATTTACCCGATCCTACCAGCGAAGGGATAGCTCGTTTGTATAGTAGATCCTTTTTTAAGTTGATTCGACAGCATTTGCATCCAGAAGGCATTTTTATTACTCAAGCCACTAGCCCTTGGGATACAGACAAAGCTTTTTGGTGTATTGCCAAGACTTTAGAGGTAGCAGGATTGTCTTATATTTATCCTTTTCATGCAGTTGTACCATCCTTTGGTGGGGAATGGGGCTTTATTGTCGCAGCAAACCACCCATTAGAACCTCAAAATATAAATTTTAATATTGATACTCGTTTTTTGGATAATCGAATTTTTCCTAAGTTATTTGCATTTGAAAAAGATTTACTGCCACCAGAGATCGAACACAATACCCTTGATCGACCTATTTTGTTGCATTATTACTTAGAAGAATGGCGAGGGTGGAGTAAGGTGAAGTAATTTTAATCACAGCAATTATTTTTAAAGGAGGAACTGATGAAAAATTTAATGGACAAACAAAATTGGTTTACAGATTATGATGAGCATACCGCTTTATCCATTCAAATAAAAGGAGGCAAACCATTATATCAAAAACAATCCCCTTTTCAATTAGTGGAGGTGTATGATACAGCAGGTTTTGGGAAAATGCTGGTTATTGATCATTTTGTCATGACCACAGAACTAGATGAGGTGGGGTATCATGAGATGATTGCCCATGTGCCTTTGATGGCTGGTGGTGATGAAATGAAGCGAGTATTGATTATTGGAGGCGGAGATGGCGGAACAGCTAGGGAAGTGCTTAAACATGAGCATTTAGAGCGTGTGGTCATGGTGGAAATTGATGAATTGGTGGTTAAGGCTTGTCAAGAACACATGCCTACTTTAGCCTGTGCATTAAATGACCCCAATTTGGAATTGATTATTGGAGATGGGATTGCTTATGTCAAGGAGGCAGCGGATGAAAGTTTTGACCTTATCATTGTGGATTCCACCGATCCTTTTGGCCCAGCAGAGGGTTTGTTTAGCTATGATTTTTATCGTCATGCTTATCGAGCATTATCTCCTAATGGGATTCTAGTAACACAAAGTGAATCGCCTCGTTGTAATATCAAGGCTTTTAAGGATTGTTATGCTTGTTATCGAAGCATTTTTGGACAAGATCAGGTCTTTTGCTATTTGACCAATATTGCCACCTATCCGAGTGGATTATGGAGTTTTTCATTTTCTTCAAAGGGAAATATTCACCCCTACAATCAACTAGATGTCAATAAAGCTAAGGCTTTTACAGCCAAACAGGAATTGGCTTATTATAATGAAGACATTCACAAAGCTGCTTTTGCTTTACCTAATTTCGCTCGACAGCTATTGATGGAGGAAAAAGGATAATGATGATTTTGACTCATGTTGATTAAGTAACAAGTAAATCCATCACTAAATATTATAATTTTCTTAAAAATACATTTGGGTAAATCAATATTTTCAAATATCTTGCGTCCAATTAGACATAGGAATTTTTCAGATGATTGATCGAATTATAGTAAGAGGACAAAATTACTATAAGTACTTAAAAAGCGTTAATTGATAAGGCTCTACATTTCATTATACTATAGTACTTTAGGAACTATTTACAAGATGATTACATTTCATAAGTGTGCATAATTCCAGCCACACATCTTCCATTGTTATATTGATATAGATGAATCAATTATTTAACTATAGTAAATCTATACCATTCTATAAAGACAAGGGCATTTTTTACAATCACAAACAATTACTTTGGGTAGGTTTCAATTTAACAATGAAATATTCATTTCTCTAAGAAAAATTGTAATATGAAGCCTAAACGCCAAAGTTCTAGTCATTTTCCCAAGGTGAAAGACTTAGCCAAGAGTACTTTTTTATTAACTGTATCTAGTATATTGATTGTACATACAGGCTGTAATTCATCCAATACCAATGATAATACTAGTCAATGGGAAAGTAGTTTGTCAGAAATAAAGTCTAAAACAGTTGTCACAACTATAAAGGAGATTGAAAAAGACTTATTCATAATAGCTAATAAAAAGGCTGTTCTTAAACAAGAGGATGCCCAGTTTATTGTGCAGTATATGGACGGGGAAGTCGATACTTTGCGAACAGAACAAGTAGAACTAGTAAGTGAAAAAGATACCATAAATGCTCGTTCTAGCTCAAATACTAGAACTGGACGAATTTGCTTTAGACTAAGAGCAGATGATGAAACGTCCTCAAGCAAAACGCATACTAAACCTATTGATGGACAAGATGGTTTTGGAGAAAAAAAATCTAGGCGCAGCAGCTTTAGTGGTTAAAATGAGCTAGTTTATAGGCTTTTTTTTAGGAAAAAATAAGATTATACTACAATTGGTTTATTTATTGTTTCATTGCTCCTATCGTATATTTTTATGAAAGGTAGCACTATATACATCCATAATAAATAACCATTTTAGTATATCATTTGATAATATAACAAAGTAATGGTGTCTAGTAAGACCTGTCCATTTTATGGAATCATCATTACAGGAACAGGCAAAAATAATACGCTTATTTTTCACTTGTTCCAAAGCGGAAATCAATAACCATTTTTATTCAAAATTTAATATTTAACACATGACACCTGAACGCAAATTTAGCCGTTTCCCAAAGGTAAAAAACCTAGTGGTAAGAGGCGCATTTTTATTGACTGTATCTGGTATTGTAGCACTCCATACTGGTTGTGGAAGCTCTGCTTCTGAAGAGCAACAATGGGAAACTGTTACAGAAAAAGACCCTACACAAGGAGTAGTAACAACTGTTGAGGAAGTAGAAAAAGATTTATTTAAAATTACTGGTGAGGATATCGTTGAGAAAAAGGCGGATTCTCGTATTATTGCCAAGTATATGGATGGTAAAGTGGATACACTTACCTTAGAGGAAGCGAAATTGGTAGAGAAAGATAAAAGTCGTAGTGGCTTGAGCCGTGCATTTATGGGTGGTTTGATGGGTTACTATCTTGGTCGTAGCATGTCTACACCATTGAATCGTAATTCTTATAAAAACCAAGCAGGATTTGCTAAGTCCAATACGGTTTCTAAGAATACTTTAAGCCGATCAGCAAAAACACGTACTGTAAAGAAGCCTGTGACAGGACGTAGTGGTTTTGGTAAATCTGGTGGTGGTAGTAGCCGAGGATTTAGTGGATAATCATTTTTACTAAATTAGCAGTATATCAAGATGTAAGTATCACTAATACTTACATCTTGATCATTTAGAGTAAATGAAAACAATATTTTATTCCATAACTACCTAAAATTCCCCTAATTAACAAATATGGACAACCGTATTAAACACGTCAAGGAACTGCCTGATGCTGTCTTTAAAGAACTCGGCTGGGAGTGGTTCTTGGGCGATGAAGAATGGAGTTATTTAACCTCCGAAATCATCAAAGTGACCGAAGATGAGGCAGAAGCTTTTTTCAAGGCTGGTCAAGAGCTGTATGAAATGTTTTTGGATACAGCCGATTTTATAGTCGAACACAATCTATTTGATACACTCGATATACCAGACAATATGGTTGAGTTAATCAAATTGACTTGGGCAGATGAGCGACACATTCATTTATATGGTCGATTTGATTTGGCAGGTGGGGTCAATGGTTTACCCATCAAACTGCTAGAATTTAACGCAGACACGCCTACCTCCCTCCCTGAAACCTGTACCATCCAATGGGCGCAGCTCAAAGCCAATCAAATGGATGAGGAACAGCAATTCAACACCACTTATGAGGATTTGGTCATCAATTTTAAGAAGATTCGCATTCAAAATAGTGATTTAGATGCTTCTCTTTTGATTTCGACTATGCCAGGTTATCCAGAGGATGACCATAATGCGGAGGTGATTGGTGAGGCAGCAGAAGAAGCTGGTTTTGATGTGGCTTATGCCTATTTGGAGCATGTCACCTTTTCCCCAACAGAGGGTATTATGGTGGCGCAAGAAAATGGCAAAGATTACCTGAAATATGATTTCTGGTTTAAAATCGTTCCTTGGGAATACATTGCTTTGGAAGAGCCTGAATTAATGGATATTTTGACCGATATTGTCAAAAATCGCCAAGCGATGATCCTTAATCCAGCCTATACTTTGCTATTCCAATCGAAGGGGATTATGAAGTTTTTGTGGGATTTACATCCGAATCATCCTTTATTATTAAAAACAACTTTTGATCGTCCTTATTCTTTTGATAATCATGGTTTTGTGGAGAAGGTCATGTTTGGTCGAGAAGGAGCGAATATTACCATTTTCGACAATGCTGGACGAGTGGTAGAAAAGAAAGGTGGGGAATACAGCAAATTCAAGCCTATTTACCAACAATATGCAGAGTTGGCGAAGGATCAGGCAGGTAATTTTTACCAAGCAGGCTTGTTTTATATGCAAGAATCGAATGGCATCGGTTTCCGTCGTCGAGATAAGCATATTGTGGATGAAGATGCGGAGTTTTTGGGGCATTATGTGGGTTAAAATTTAATTTATAAATCATTAGAAGGCGCATTTTTTTGTCATTATAATCAATCCATAAGACAAAAAAATGCGTTTTCCTTTTGTGCTTCCTTGAAAAAGGGGCTATCTTTCCAGCATAAAAAGCATAAAAATATGATTACAGGCAATTTACGAAAAATGGCTACTGCTTTATTGGAAGATGGCACCATTGAGTATCATTTTCGAATAGGAACGGAAAAAGTTCGAGTGAATGATTTTATTGGGAAACCTTTGCGCTTGCATTTTACAGGTGTAATTAATTGTAAACGATGTGGACGAAAGACAAAGAAATCTTTCGCACAAGGCTTTTGCTATCCTTGTTTTATGAATGCACCTGAAAATTCTCCATGTATCATTAAGCCAGAATTGTGTGAGGCGCATGAAGGAAAGGGTAGGGATGTAGAATGGGAAAAAGCCAATCATCTCCAACCACATGTAGTTTACCTAGCTTTGACCAGTAAGCTCAAAGTCGGTGTAACCAGAGGCAATCAAATCCCCACTCGTTGGATTGATCAGGGAGCTTGGAGGGTCATTTTAGTATCGGAAGTGCCTTATCGTCGATTAGCTGGTGACATCGAAATCTTTCTAAAGAATCATTTGACCGATAAAACGAGCTGGCAAAGAATGCTTAAAAACGAGCGAGATGAATCCATTGATATTCAGGCAGAGCAAAAACGGGTACAGGCTTTATTACCTGAAAATTTTCAACAGTATAATAGTGCGAATGATGCCATTACAGAGTTGAACTTTCCTGTTTTGGCTTATCCGACGAAGGTAAAAAGCTTGAATTTTGACAAAACACCTACGGTTGAAGGGACTTTACAAGGCATTAAAGGGCAATACCTCATTTTTGATGGCGGAAGGGTGTTGAATATTCGCAAATTTGCTGGGTATGCGGTGGAATTGGGTGAATGATTATAGTGTTTTCTTTTAAAAAAATATAGATTTGACCAAATAGTGTTTATTAATTTCCTTGATAACTACTATTGGCTCTTCTTTTTCTTGACAAAAAGAAGCAAAAGTCAAGACTGTATGAATTTTTTAACGGCAAAATACTCCAAAAATCCTACACAAAATAAACTCGCTGCGCTCAAACAGTATTTTGTGCTT
>JAHDFT010000069.1 GCA_020628015.1 Bacteroidota bacterium | reverse complement strand
GCCCTACGAATACAAGTCAATATACACTCAGCCCTGAAAGGGCGAAAGCCAAACCAAATAATTAGTTGATATGTCTAGTATTAGATTGGTGGTCAAACCTTGTCCACACGGCTTTTGCCCTTTCAGGGCGTATATAGGCTAGTTCATTTTTCATAGGGCGATGCCCTATGCTAATGATTATGCCCTTTCAGGGCGAAAGAAGATATCCCCCCAATTATCTTAGAACTAGTATTTTTGAAACAACTTTATAATAAATAGAGCCATTCAAACCTTTCCCTCATTTTCTTCTCGTAATAAATCAGGAGAAATATCATACAATTGCTCTCTTTGTTTAGAATAGCCAAAAGTCGTTTGAGGCAAATGCATTTTTAATAATTGATTGAGTTTTTTTAATTCTTTTTCCTGCATAAAAAGTACCATTTTATCATAATCGGTCAAGTGAATGTGTAGGGAGCACATATCCATAAACTTAATTCCAAAGGGAAAATATTCAATCTTTGTTGTGTATACCCAAGCAATTTTCTGAGGTTCCTCTCGAATTGTTTTTAGAATACTATTTTTATGAATATCATAGCGTAAAACAGCATTTAATAGCAAATATCCCCCCGAAAATGCTAGAATAATACAAAACAACAAAAAAAGAAAGGCAGTTTTGGCAGGTAATAATAAGGGACGATTAAGGTAAAAAGTAAGAAAGACCGCCAGACCTAATAAGAACAAGCCCCAAATCAATTTGATATTGCGATTTTTTCGCAAAGCCTTTTCTAGTAAAGTTAGATTAGATTTTGAAGGTATTGTCATAAACTATATATCCAAATGAAATCAAGTACGGTAATGATACTCCGTCACACTTACATTAGTTCATCGACGGCTGTTTTTGTTGCTTATTTTTATGGAAAAACCAAGCCAAAGTAATTACCACCACCCCACTCAACATCATACCCAATGCAATAATCTGGGCTTGCGATAATTGCATGCCTAAGAAATCATATCGATTATTCACTCGAATAAACTCAATCAAAAAACGTTCTAATCCATTCATTAATAAATACAATCCAACAACTAAGCCTGGAATTAGAAAACGTCTAAAAACAAACATCAATATAGTGAATATGGTAAAAGCCATAAAAAATTCATAGACAGAGGTAGGATAGACCGCTTCTGGCAAAATGCGACAAAATTGCCCTACACAACCCTCAATAGGCACACCTGCTTCAATCACATTATTCGGATACTGATAAGCCCAAAGCCAATCAGGAAGGAAAGACAAAGGAGGGTTCGCAGCCGCTGTATTAACAATTCCCCAGTCACCATCTCCCGAAAAATGACAACCCAAACGCCCTACACCATAACCCAAAACCAAAGCTGGCGCAGCAGAATCAACCATGTGTACAGGATGGAGCTTTCTCATCCAGAAATACACCAACAAAGCCAGAGTTGCACAAATCATTCCCCCATAAAAAGTCAAGCCACTAAAAGAAAGCAAAGCTCCCATAGGATCTTTCAAAAAACCGTCAATATCCTCTATCCAAGTAAAAACTTTTGACCCTAAAATACCCACTATTGCCGCTATAATAATCATATCCCCCAGCATATCACTAGGAAAAATCGTTTGTTCTTCGGTTTTCGGTGAGCCCTTTATCTTACTATCGTCATAGTATTGTACGCCAATCATAAACAAAGCCATAGCAATTCCACCAATCCAACTCCCTTCCCAGCTCAATACATACAACTCTGGATTGGTACTAAAATCAACCCAATTGCTGACCATATAAAGCAATTTATAACCAACTACAAAGCCGAATATAGCATTAGAGATATAACTAAAAGGAGTAGATTTTACATTGGTAGGAATCTTTCTTATTTCTCCCTGAAAAATGCCTTGCCCTTCTCTATATTTTAGGTTTCTATAGGTGATCCAACCACCAAATAAAAAGGCCAGAGCCATAAAAAAACCAAATGTTCTGATTGGTAATGGAATAAATACACCAAAAAAATCTTCCAGCAAATGGGAGATAGTTGGATACATAGCAGAAATTTTTACCTGACGAGGAATAATTGTAATAAGTGATGGATTAGAAATAAAGGCTATAGTTGACTTTACTTCTATTCCATCACTAAATCTAATAATCCGTCAAAGATACTAGAATTAATCAGGGGACTTACATTTTTCAGGTTAAAAAATGCAAATACTTTCAAATTCTCAATAAAAAAAAACTGTTTCTGACTATTGTTTTGTCATATTTTTGTAAATTCGTTATGTTCTTTATAGCCAAACAAACAATAAAACTCGCCTTTGCAATTTATTTTCTATTTTTATGAAGTATTTTATTTTTTAAATTAAATTATTTTATTTTTGTAAATACAGCCTAAAAAACCTGTTTTCATCAATTTTCCTTATGCCCTAAATCAAATCAAAATATATAAATTTTTAAAAAAATGCCTTTTTTTACTAAAATGCCCATTAAGAAATAAATGTAGCTAATAACTAATGCTCATTTTCAATACGCGCCTTTATCTTATTTTGGATAAATAATAGTTCAAAACAAAAGCTCTACAAGTATTCAATCTCTAAAAACCTTTATTAGAATAGAAGAACAGCCAAACCAACTGCCATTTTCTTTGAAGATACTATTGATTATGGCAGATTTAGGAGTAAACCAATAAACTGTCGTTTACACTAAAAAAGCATATACATAGCTTAAGCATACATTAAAACAAACATAATGAAAAGCCATACCGCTTCTTTTATAAAAATAATCACCATAGCTATATTTTCAAGTATTTGTTGGTGGTGCTTCTCTGCTATTGAAATGGCCTATCCTGGAGGAGATGAACCCCAATTGATTGCTAGAGATACAGTCATTTTTATGGATACGATGAATATTAATAGACAGGAGGCTATTTTAAGTAGAGTGCTGGTAAAGAAAGAAATGTTTTATACAGATAGGATTATATTAGATGGAGAAATCATGTTTAAAAAGAAGGTACTAAAGGAGTATAATATATTGGTTAGTGACACCTTCGTATTAAATCAACCTGCCAAAGGAGCCGTTTCTGCTAGTCAGTGTAAAACATTGAAGTGTATGATGAATCGAATGTTGGATCAAGTCAATCGTTCTAATAATCAATCCTCTGTGCAAATGGTTTGGGAATCTGAACCCAAAGCAGTTATTGAAGCTCCTGTTGTTAATAATAAAGTAGATATAGCCCATGTAGAAAGTACCTTGGAAAGAGCTAGAAGAGCCAGTCAAAAGGTCGTCATGCCACCAGCCGAAAGTGAACCTATTGTCGCAAATCCAGAAAAAGAAACACCTAGAAAATTCAATCCTAAAAAACAAGCTCAGAAAGATTATACTCAGGAAACAACTACAGCCATTTTTCAAGATGTTAATAATTATGGCGAATTATTAAACAAAATGCAGGAAGTACGTTACAGCTATCAAAAGGCCTATAAAAAACAACAAAAAGCAAACAATACTTTGGTTGATCAGGCTAATGGCTTTTTAAAACGATCCATTGAGCAAGAACTCCTGCCTTACTGGGATAGACGAAAAATTAATGTGACCGAATTTCAACAATCCAAAGATAGTGAAGCATTAAATGCTCGCTTTTTTGTCAATAGCGTTTTGGAAGATGCAGGTTTTGCGATGAATAGGGTAAAATTGACCCAATTGCCTATGCAAAAAAATATGGCAAAAATTGCATTGGGTGCGCCAGTCACTCAAAAAAGAGGCTATGGAGGAATAAGGCAATTCCTTGAAGAAAAAGGTACAGGATTATATATTATTGGTTTTAGACAAGAAATGGGCTTTTTACATTATGATGGCTACCGCACTCACCTCATCCACACCGCTTCTTATAAAGGCGGTAGCGTTGTCCGTATTCCATTGAGTTTAGCCATGCAATTTATTGAAGCCGAAAACTTCTCTATTTTCAAATTAGGAGAAAATGTAGATTTTGCTAAATATTGGATCAAAAATAAACGAATAAAGTAATGCTGTAGCTCATTCACAAAGCTTATAAACGATGAATATAGAGAAGGAATAAGCGTGATTATCTGCCTATAAGGGCAACTAATGCGCTTTTTCTTCGTTATTAGACTACTAAGTAATCGTTTATGAAAAGTAATTGCCTCTATTATTATCTGATAATCGTTCTATTGACGAGCTTTCCTAGATTATCCAATGCTGATAATCCTGAATGTCAAACCTTTAATGCTCCTTATGATATTTCATTTATAGAAAATCAAGGACAATGGGCAGATCATATATTATATAAAGCTGATCTGATTAATGCGTCGCTTTTCCTTGAAACAGATCGCTTGACCTATATCCTCAACCATCCAGACGATATAAATGCCTTACATGAAGCAAGGCACCACGGAGGCAATCACCTACCACTAACCATACGCAAACACGCTTTCCAACTCATCTTTGAAGGAGCTAAAAAAAACATCGAAACAGATGCCTCTTGCCTCCTTCAACATCACCACAATTATTTTATAGGAGATGATCCCAAAAAATGGGCATCCAAAGTGCCGTTATTCCATGAAGTCTATTATAGAGCACTTTATGATGGGATTACCATGCGTTGGAATGGTAAAGGTCGTGGTTTGAAATACGAGTTTTTGGTAGAGCCAGGTGCTAAAACATCGACAATACAAATGAAATATGAAGGCGTTGATGGACTAGCGGTAAAAGATGGACATTTGCATGTACAAACCTCTGTTAATACACTCATTGAGCTTCCTCCTTATGCTTTTCAATACATTAATGGGCAAGAAGTGAAAGTTCCTTGTCAATTTAAGATTGATGGACAAACTGTTTCCTTTGATTTTCCAGAGGGTTATGATGACTGTCATGAGTTAATCATCGATCCAGATTTGATTTTCTCTACCCTTTCGGGTTCAACAGCAGACAACTGGGGATTTACAGCCACTTATGATAATCAAGGGAATTTCTATGGCGCAGGGATCGCAATGGATAATGGCTATTTACCAGATGGCTATTTAGGAGCTTATCAGTCTACTTTTGGTGGGGGGGATCCCATTTTGGAAGCAGATGATGCAGGAGAGGTAGATGTAGCCATTAGTAAATTTACGCCAGATGGAAAAGGCTTAATTTACGCCACTTATCTAGGTGGAAAAGGTAATGAAATGCCACAAAGTTTGATTGTCGATTCTGAGGGACAACTTATTGTCCTTGGTCTAACCAGTTCTACTAATTTTCCTATAGTTTCTAATGCTTATGATAATACTTTTAATCAAGGTAATCGAATTGAGGCAGCCTCTAGTAAATTGGGGGTTTCCTTTTTAGATGGAACAGATATTTTCGTTGCCAAATTTTCTGAAGAAGGCGATGATCTAGTTGCAGGTACTTATATAGGCGGTAATGGAAATGATGGTTATAATGGTGCAGACCCATTAAATTACAATTACGGAGATGAAATTCGAGGAGAGGTAGAAATAGATGGTGACAATAATATTTACATCACAACTAGTACAACTTCTACTAATTTTCCGACTACAGACAATGCCATTAGAAGACAATCTAGTGGAGGGCAAGACGGTATTTTAACCATATTTGAACCTGATTTATCAGATATCATTTACAGTACCTATTTAGGAAGTGATCAAGACGATGCTGCTTATGGTGTAAAAATTGATGAAATGGGCAATGTATTTGTTACAGGGGGGACAAATGGAGCCAATTGGCGTATTCCTCCTACTATGTTAATCAAAAATTATCAAAATAGAGTAGATGGTTTTGTTTTAAAACTTAGTATCGACAATTACAATATATCCAGTTTTACCTTTGTTGGCACCAATCAATATGATCAATCCTATAATATACAATTAGATAAAGATAATAATGTATATATCTATGGACAAACCGCAGGACAATATCAAATATTTCCTAGTAATGTATATAGTAGAGGTGAAGGACAATTTATCCATAAATTTACCAATGACTTAAAAACAACCGTTTTTGCCACAAACTTTGGTAGAGGTGATGCAAAACCTGACATTTCTCCTACCGCTTTCCTTGTAGACATTTGCAACCGTATCTATATTGCTGGTTGGGGAGGGGATGTAGGTGATAATAGTGTTCGTCAACTATCGACTAATGGCTTACCTGTCACTTCCAATGCTTACCAAAGAAACACAGATGGCACCGATTTCTACTTTATGGCTTTAGAAGAAGATGCTACAGCACTACAATATGCCACCTTCTTTGGAGGTAGTGGAGATACAGAACATGTAGACGGAGGTACAAGTAGATTTGATAAAAGAGGAATTATCTACCAAGCAATTTGTGCTGCTTGTGGAAACGTTTCGACTACTTTTCCTACCACACCATCAGATGTTTGGTCAACAGCAGGAGAACATAGTGATGATGTGAGTTGTAATCTGGCAGCAGTAAAATTTGACTTCCAAATACCTGTCGTTATTGCAGAAGCAGAAATTGCTCCCGAAACGACTGGATGCGCTCCCTTTACCGTCACCTTCAACAATAATAGCTTCAATGCAACAAGCTATGAATGGGATTTTGGAGATGGTAGCCCTACAGAAACCACAACTGATCCTAGACATGAATTTACGGAAAAAGGAGTCTATACTATCCGCCTAATTGCCAAAAGTGACGTTGCTTGTAATGTAGCAGATACAGCTTATACTACGGTTTTTGTTAAAGACCCCAATAGTATTACCACCAATTTTACCTCTACTGTAGATTGCGAAACATTGACGGTCAATTTCAATAGTCCCAATTTAGAAACAGAAAGCTATACTTGGAACTTTGGAGATGATAGCCCTACAGAAACAGGTGGGCAAATTAGTCATACCTATAATACTCCAGGAGAATATGAGGTGACACTAACTGCTAATAGCACCATTCCCAACTGTCCCGCAACGGATAGTCAAACAAATACAATTGTTATTACCGATAATGTTGTATCCACCTTCACCCTTCCTAGAGATCAAGCCTGTTTTGATGATGTCTTTAGCTTTGAAAATAGAAGCCGCAATGCAATTACTTGGGAATGGAATTTTGGGGATGGAAATACTTCTACTGAGCAAATGCCACAACATGGTTATGATCGACCAGGCGAATATGAGGTGACTTTATATGCTTTTAATGAGGACATGTGTAATAAAATAGATACTTTTAAAACGACAGTCTATGCTTTTGATACGACAATTGTGGCAACGATTAGCTCTTCGATTCCCGATCCTTGTAGCGATCCCAATGTACGCTTAGTCACCCGCCTCAATGAAAGACATTCCTTAACTTGGGATTTCGGAGATGGCAGCCCTACCTCTATAGAATATCAACCAACGCATCTATATCCAGGGCCAGGCACCTACACCGTTACCCTCATCGCCAATTCTCCTTGTGCATTAGCAGATACTGCCGAACTAGATGTAGTTATAGAAGAACCTCCATTGGTACAAGGCATTATTACCCAATTTCCAGAAAGCGATTGTGTGCCACTAAGTATACAAATGGCAGGAGATGGTAATGGTGTGCTGTATGAATGGGACTTGGGAGATGGCACCATAGTCAATGGTCAATCTGTGAACCACACCTATACTGAACCAGGTGTTTATCCTATCACTTATACGGTGACGGATTCGAGTACCTGTAATATCAATGTGGTAGATAATACAAGCGTAGAAGCCTATATTGTGGCAATCGCTAATTTTGAAGCCAATACCCTAGTTGCAGAAATAGATCAGCTTATTAATTTTACTAACCTAAGCAGCAATGCAGACAGCTATTTATGGGACTTTGGTGATGGCAATACCAGTACTACAGAAAATCCTAACCACAGTTATACTACATCAGGTATGTATCAAGTTTGTTTGGATGCTTTGACTGATTTTGATTGTAATGACCAATTGTGTCAAACCGTAGAAGTCATTCCCCCTATCATCGTTGCCATGCCAAATGCTTTCACACCAAACTCGGATGGCTTAAATGATGTATTATTCTTAGAAGGCAGAGATGGAGTAGAAAGCATTACCTTTAGAATCTTTAACCGATGGGGAGAAATGGTTTTTGAAACAACCGATCCAATGTTAGGATGGGATGGGACCTATAAAGGACAAGATCAAGATATGGATGTGTATGTGTATCAGATTAGCTTAACTATGATCACTACCAAAACTGCGGATCTAAAAGGCGAGGTGACTTTGCTTCGATAAATATTATGATCCTAAAAAAACAACCATCATCAAGTGATGGATTAGAAATAAATTAGGCCGAAATAGGCTTTCCATTATTTAGTCTAAGACAAGGCGCAAAAATAGCGCATACATGTAATGTATGTAATATTTTTGTAACGCAGTATTAGACTAAATAATAAAGGATATGGTCTAATTTATTTCTGTTCCATCACCAAGACCAGAAATATGCCAATTAGAACGATTACAGTATCTTTATTGATAATGCTTTGTCTACTGCTTTCCGTATCTACTAGTACAAAAGCACAAGACATCCATTATACACAGTATTATACTGATTTTTTGCGCTTAAATCCTGCCATGACTGGTAATTTCAATGGCAATTATAGAGTAGGTTTAAATCTGCGAAATCAATGGCGTAATCCTGCCAACTACCAAACAGCCTCCCTATTTGGTGACTTTGCCTTCCTTAAAAATAGATCAGAAACCACTTGGGTCGGCAGCGGTTTGCGTTTACTATACGACCGAGCTGGCGTAGGGGATTTAAACATCTTAGAAGCCAATGTCACCCTTGCGGTTCATCAAAGCTTCTCGGATTATTTATATGGCTCCTTTGGTATTGGAGCAATGATGGTACAAAAGCAAGTAGATATTAGTCAATTCTTCTTTAGTGATCAATGGAATGGCACCAATTTCGGTGGTTCCACCAATGAAGACAATATGCAAAATTGGCAACCTGGTCAACAAACATGGGATCTTCAAGCAGGAGGGGTATTAAATTACCATGTAGAAGATATAGCCAGCTTCCATCTCGGCACCTCCCTCCTCCACATCAACCGCCCCAAAGACACCTTCTCAGAAACAGGAGATTTCAAAAAGGGCTTACGCTCCAATACCCACATTAATGCCTCCATTGTAATGGGTAGTGTTTTCCTAGAACCAGGAGCCTATTTCTCCATAGAAAGAAAGGCTAGTGAATTTATGTTAGGCTCCAATGTGGTGATTCCTTTTGGCGGTGGCGGCTATTATGATGATGAATCTATAAAACTATACGTCGGCGGCTGGTATCGCTTCAAATCCAGTATCGCAGGCTTATTGGGCATGGAATGGAAGAGGTATCGCCTCCTCTTCTCCTACGATCTTCACCAAAATTTCCCCAATCGCTTTGGCAACGAAGGTCCTGAAATTTCTCTAATGAAAGTCGGTGGTTTTGCTTCTAGAAAACGAAGTAAATTGTATTGTCCGAGGTTTTAATTGGTCTATAATTGCCCCCAAAATTAAGACCACGAGTTAAGTTTGAAATTTAGTATTATCTTAGTCATAGCTTAACTTTTTTTATGAAAAAGCAACGTCGAAAATTTAGCAAAGCCTTCAAATTAAAGGTAATTTTGGAGACTTTACAAGAATGTCCATTGGCGAGGCTTTTTAACGAAGTATAGGGTTAAATTTATCAATCAAAATGACAAGTTATTTTCTGACTGTTCCTAAGGAGTGAAATCCTCTAAATTTATTCCTGCAATACCTTCTTGAATTAGTCGAGTCATTTCTTCAAAATCCCCTTGCCAAAGAGCCTCCTTTAATTGGTTAAAATGAGCTTCTTGTTTGTCTTTATCAAAATATACTTTCATATCATTTACATGTTCAATGGCATGGTAATAGTCTAAAGATTCTATGATTTTATCTGCTGCTACTCCTAATTGTAGTAGAACTATCTTGACTTGATTCCAAGTTCTTGTGGTTTAAAATTGGGGGGAACTATATGTTTGCTGTTGCCCTAAGCTGGTGATATAAAATCGCCTTTGATAGTCTTTCTGCCCTGCTTTTTACTGGTTTTATGTATAACGATAGATTTTAATTGGCTGATTCTGCTGGAGATAAATAGTCTTTTGCAGCAACTGCATAACAGATTCTTTTTTCTACTCTGCCATGTCCTGCTTGGATTGCTACATCTTTAACAGCTTGCTTTTTAGCATCAAATTTATCAAAAGCTTCTATCACTTTTTCTTGTAAGTTACTTTGATTGTCTTTTAATGCTAATACATAGTCTGTTTCTGCTTTACGAATATCTTTGGCAATCTCCTTTTGTATATCCATTGCATCAATTGTAACAACACAGCCTGTTAAGTTCAAGATTTGTAATAATTTAGGTATAACCCTAATTTCATTGGATTTGTTATCCACTTTTACTTGACCTAAAACCAGATTATTGGCATTTGCCCAAGCTGAGACTATATAAATCATGGATTTGCCAGAAGCGGTATCAAAGGATCAGCGAAGGACTTTGCCATGTATATTTACTATATCTTTTGCTATGGTAAAGTAAGGATTATACCCAAGCTATAAAACAGCTCTGAAAATCATCAGGACAGATTAAGGAAAATACCCGTTCAAAAGTGTCATGAGAGGGAATACCATTAGGCAGTTTCAGAAAAGATATGTAAGAAACATTCTTTGGCTTTGCCAAATTCGTCCATATCTGTAAATTCGTCTGTTCCACAAATAGTAGCTAAAATGGCTATGGTAAGGACTTCTAGCAAGTTGTGTGAGCCTCTCAGATCTCGAAAATCTTCTAGAGAACCAAAATGTTTTTCAAGCAAACGAAGACTTTCATTTGGACTATTTATTTTTGATCACAAAAAAAGTATTTTTTACCATTATATTGCTAACCTTTACAAGGTTTATTTTTATGTGATTGCCATATTTTTATTAGTTTTGCTTTTGGTTAATTTTGGCCATTTCTATAACTAGATTTTTATTTATTAATTGCACAATCACTTATCCACTTTTAACTTTTATTTTTCTAAATTATTGATTATCTGATCTTTATACTTTGTTAATTATTTTCTTTGAAAAAAAGAAGTGTAAGTATCGGGAAAAAAAAGGGATTTAGGAGTCATTAGGGTGAAGGTTTGGGGGATAAGATGAAAATGATTTTTTGAAATCTTGTTATTAGAATTTTGTAAACACAAAATAATTTCTAATATTACTTATGTTATTTAACTCTTTAGATTTTTTGTTTTTTTTTCCTATTGTTGTTATATTCTATTTTTTGCTACCTTTTAAATTTAGATGGGTATTACTCTTATTCGCAAGTTACTATTTTTACATGTGTTGGAAAGTAGAGTATATAATACTAATAGTAATGTCAACTGTTATTGATTATTTTGTAAGTATTAAGATGGGGAAAATTCCAGAAAAAGCAGAACGCCGTAAATGGTTATATCTTAGTCTAATAACAAATTTAGGTATTCTTTTTGGGTTTAAATATTTTACTTTTTTTGGAGATAGTGTACAGTTAGCTTTTAATCAATTCAATATATTTTACGACTTTCCTAAGCTAAATGTATTGTTGCCAGTTGGTATCTCATTTTATACATTTCAAACTCTAAGTTATAGTATTGATGTGTATAATGGTAAAATTCAACCAGAAAAACATCTAGGGATATTTGCATTATATGTGACTTTTTTTCCACAGTTAGTGGCAGGTCCTATTGAACGTCCAGATAGACTTATTCCCCAGTTGAAAGAAAAATATAATTTTGACTATAAGAGGGTAGTAACAGGGTTAAAAATGATGCTATGGGGTTTTTTTTTAAAACTTGTAATAGCAGATCGATTGGCTCCTATTGTTGATGTAGTTTATAGTAATCCACAAGAAATGTATGGTTTTCAAGTTATATTAGGCACATTTTTCTTTTCTTTTCAAATTTTTTGCGATTTTGCTGGTTATTCAATTATAGCAAGAGGAGCAGCATGGGTTATGGGATATGATTTAATAGAGAACTTTAGAAGACCTTACTTAGCAAAAAGCATAAGAGAGTTCTGGCAGAGATGGCATATTTCATTATCAACATGGTTTAGAGATTATGTCTATATACCATTAGGAGGTAATAGAGTAGTTAAGTGGCGTTGGTATTACAATCTATTTATAACATTTTTAGTGAGTGGTTTATGGCATGGTGCAAATTGGACTTTTGTTTGGTGGGGTGCACTACATGGTTTTTATTTGATATTTGCTATTATTTTTTTTAAGATAGCTAATAAGATTAAGTCAATAATAGGGTTGAATAAAATAAGTATATTTAAAAATGCATATGAGATTTTTAGCACTTTTGTGTTGGTAGCTTTTGCTTGGATATTTTTTAGAGCTAATAATTTAGAAGATGCTTTTACCCTAATTAGAAATATATTCAAAATAAGTTTTGCACAGTTAGATATAGATATACTACCAACTGTTCCATTTTATAAGCTTGGTTTAGCATTTATTTTTATTTTTTTTATGAAATTCATACATTTTCTTGAGGAACATTATAACGCAAATCCACTATTTAGTGAAAAGTTATTAGTGAGGTGGGTTACTTATATTGTTATTATACTTATGTTGATTGGTTTTGGAGTATTTACAAGTAATGATTTTATTTACTTTCAATTTTAGGATACTAACAATTATCATATAGTATTTGTCTTGATAATATTTTTACTTTGATAAATGCTAAGTGTATTGTTGATTTTGATTCTTTAACTAATTGTAATTATGATTTACATAAAAACAAGTCTATTAATAACAATGCTAATTTCTATTGAAGATTTAGTGTTGCTGATTTTTTATTGAAATGTATTTTTGAATAATATGATTTTAGTTTGATGGTTATTAATTTAAACTTTTAAATAAACATACTATGAATTTTATTAAATTGGTAATAGTTTTTTTTTCATTCTTTCTATTATTTTCCAATAATTCAAATGCCCAAAATGGTGCATATGAAAGTATTAGGCTTGATGGAGGGTCGTTGAATATATTTAAGCCAACGACAAATGGAGGATGGTCACGAGGAGCCAATTTTTACGATTTAAATTCGGTAAAAAAAGGTGGATTTGGTTTTGCAGGAGCAGGTAATAGTTATGAAACTCTCTACTTCGCCGTAGGCTCCTCCCCACAAAACAGTGGAAAAGGACTATATGTACACAATCCTACAGGGAAAGTAACCATAGGAACCAAGATTTTACCACAAACTTATTCAGGGGAAGACGTATCAGGATACAGTCTTTATGTTGCAGATGGGATTTTTACCGAAGAACTTAAAGTGATGTCAGGATGGGCAGACTATGTATTTGATGTCAATTACAAACTCATGCCGCTAAAAGAGGTGGAAAACTATATTGATAATAATCACAGACTACCTAACAGTATATCCACCGAAGAGGTGATGAAAAATGGTGGAATTAATGTAGGAGAAACTACTGTTTACCAACAAGAAAAAATAGAAGAACTATTCTTATATGTTATTGAGTTGAATAAAGAATTAGAACAGCTAAAAGAAGAAAATAAACAACTTCGAGAAGCTGTAGAAACAATTCAGACAGAAGAGTAGAATAATTCTAAACTGATTTCGTCATTGGAACGCTTTTTTGCACCTTGTAAGTTTTAACTTACAAGGTGTGTTTTTTATAGCGGTTTATGTCTGCAAGTTAACGATGATAAAGCTTAGTGCCTAAAATTTAGAAACGCTTAATCATATTTTCTTGTACACGGATAAAACGGTCACAACTTCTGATCCGTTCACTTACTTGGGCAGAACGCCCCTTTTTGAAGTATTTTTTCGCCTCTTTGAGGTGAATGAGAATTTTTTGATGATGATTGGCTGTTGGTGTTTTGACATGCTCAACTAACTTAGTCTCCAAAGCTACAGCATAGTTAAAATGAGCATCCCCCAACATTTCTACAATAGTCGTATTTTTAGGTTCATCTTTATAAAGTTGCTCACAAAGCTTAAGGAGTTTATGGCGGAAAAAACCAGTTGAATCTATAGACAAATTATCAGCATAATAAATTTTGTTACTTAAATCATTGGCATAATTTATTCTAGTTCTCAGAATATTTTCAGCAATAGATTTTTGATCAGATAACTGAGCGGCATTTTGGTAAAGGTCAATAATTCTTTCATAAGATTTGATTAATTGATCAAAAGGGTAGTCCCGATAATTATTCGCTAGTTTTTGTCCCATTCGATTTGCTACATTCATGTATTTCATGGCAGTATAATCCTTAATGTAGATATTTTCTTTATCCGCTTCATAAGCATTAATTGCAGATTGTAACTCTTGCTCTCTTTGTGGTAAACTGGAGATTTCTGCTAGTTTTTGTTCATAATCATAACAGGCAGGCTTACTTTGGATTTGCTTTGATATTTGTGCGCCATCTTTTTTAAACGTTTCTAAATTGATAGGACAATCAAGTAATTGCCAGCTTGGGTCTAGGGGGAGATGAGTTAAGACAAAAGTGCTAGGCTCTGTTAAAAACCACTTATCGGTTGGATTCGGAACAAATGCGCCACTACTATTTCTAATACCTGCACCCCAAGTAACATCTAATAAATACCATTTTCCATCAATTTGAACCGCATTCCATGCATGAGCAGGACGCTCTCGGACAGTATTATTTCGATATTCTTGTTTGCTATAACCATTAATCACATAAACAGGAATTTCCGCTTGTTTACATAACTGCCGAAATAGTTCTGAGTAACCTTGACAAACTGCTTTTCTTTTTGATAAAGTTTTTTTGGCAATATTTAAGCGATGCTGATTAATGTCTTTTACTGTATAAACAGTTGATAAACTTGTGTTATCCGCTGTTTTGACATCGTAGGCAATTTCATGTGTGAGCCAATAATAGAAAGCACGGACTTTCTCCACATCATTCTTCGCTTTTTTACTCAAATAAGTACCTAATTGTTCTATATTGCGTGTAGATTTTTCTGGTACTTTAGCAGTATAAGCATCAATTTGACTGAAGTTATAGTTGCGAACTTCTTGTGCTTGAGTTTTTGTGCTGAAAAGTAAAAATAAAAATAAACTAAGGTTGAAAAGTAGTGTTTTTTGTTCCATAAGTTTACAAAGTGTTGTGTGTTGAGGAAGTAGTCAAAGTAAGACATAAAATTTAAGCCAAATGCCAAAAAAGCACAATAGAAATACAATAAATGATGGTAAAATGATAAATACCTATATTTCCACAATAGCATTTTTTACAATTCCTTAATAACCTCCAAAACTAACTCTCGCTTTATTGACAGTCATTTGGAAGTATTAATAAAGCTTTTGCTACTAACTCATTTGAAAATGTTTAATCTGGATATATGTTGATGTAAGGACTTTGATAGTGATACTCCAAATAAATAATTATATCTAATTTTGTTATTTTGGCCATAACACTATCAAATTAATAAACTTCCAAACGTTCAATGCAACTACTTTATTTTTGATATTAAGTAACAGTCAAAAAATAATTTCCGCATTTTGATGGATAAATTTAACCCT
>JAHDFT010000068.1:12179-15635 GCA_020628015.1 Bacteroidota bacterium | reverse complement strand
TCTAGGGTCAAATTTCCCTAATCAAAATCGGGGAACTTATTTTTCACTCGTTACTAAGCTAAAAACCCTTCTAGTAATGAAAAACTTACTCTCCCTAGCACTCCTTTTATTATTACCACTCCTAGCATTCAGTCAAAAAAAACGAAGCCATGTTATACAAGATACCATTTATACAGATGTAGCTGGTCAAGCTGGACTCCAACAGATGCTTGTTAAAAATTATAAAGGTCTCCCTGTTGCACTTGGTCATTTACAAGATGGTATTCCTATTGGTTATTGGTATGAACTACATCCTGCTGATAGTGTTGTAAAGAAAATAACACCTTATAAAGATGGGCAAATTCATGGTTTAGTATTATCTTTTACCCATCGCCTTAGCCTAATAGAAGAAGCGTTTTATAGCAATGGTCAACTAGATGGTACAGTACGTACCTTCAAAAATGGTCGGGTAATTGGTTTGTCCAATTATAAAGCAGGTATTTTAGATGGTTTACAGAAAAAGTTTTATGAAAAATCAGGAAAGGTTTCTGAAGAAGCTAATTACAAAGCAGGGGTCAAACATGGAACAACTAAATGGTTTCACGAAACGGGTGAACTCCTTACCTCTTATCAATATGATATGGGTAAAATTAATGGAAAAGTAGAAGCGTTTTGGCCAGATGGTACAATAAAAACGATATTTGAATATGTCAATAATAAAAAAGAAGGAGATTACATTAGTTATTATGCTAATGGAAAAGTCAAACTAGCAGGTCAATATCTTGAAAGTAAAAAACATGGAGAATGGAAATATTATGATGATCAAGGCCAAATGATCAAAACAGAAACTTATGAAAAGGGGGAATTGAAAGATGGGCAATAAAATCACCCTTCCTACTAAGAATTTTAAAAGTGTCCACAAAATTTGACATTACTCAGATTAAAAAACAACCATTAGGCATTAAAATTGAGGTTGTATATAAGGAAAGCTTGACTAGCAATTAGACTATTAGGGGATAGTACTAATTACAATTTAGTCTACTTTCTTAACAACACCTTCAATTAAATGAGGAAAATAAAGTATTTATTTTCCATTGGTTTATTGTGTTAATTATCATAATATTCAACCAACATAGGTATCTTATTTTCACGATTCTTAATAATAGCTGGAATGGTAGAGCTATCTCTCTGAAGCAAATCACTACTTTGATGCTCTTTATTCCCAGTTATTATCTGACATTCATAATTTAACAGCAATAAAAAGAAATAGTATATGGCAAAAGCATCAGCTAAGATTTTGATAATAGATGATGAAAGAAGTATCCGTAGAACCTTGAAAGAAATTCTCGAATATGAGGGCTATAAGGTAGAGGAAGCTGAGGATGGTATGGAAGGCATGGTACAAATCAAAACCAAAAAATTTGATGTGGTTTTTTGCGACATCAAAATGCCTAAAATGGATGGTATGGAAGTATTAGAAAATGCGAGCAAGCTCCGTCCAGACCTACCTATTGTCATGATTTCAGGACATGCAACTATGGAAACGGCTGTGAAAGCTGTAAAAGCTGGCGCATTTGACTTCATCGAAAAACCACTCGATCTCAATCGCTTACTTATCACCGTCCGAAATGCATTAGACAAATCCAATCTAATTACAGAAACCAAAAAGCTACGCCGTCGAGCTTCTAAAGTTCCTGAAATCGTAGGAGAATCACCACTCATTATGAAAATCAAAGAGACCATTGAAAGAGTAGCTCCTACAGATGCTCGTGTCTTTGTAACAGGAGAAAATGGTACAGGAAAAGAATTGGTGGCTCGTTGGATTCATGAAAAAAGTCCTAGAAAAGACGCTCCATTTGTAGAGGTTAACTGTGCTGCAATTCCTACAGAGTTAATCGAGAGTGAGTTATTTGGTCATGAGAAAGGCTCTTTTACCTCCGCACACAAACAACACATTGGAAAATTTGAACAAGCCAATGGTGGAACGCTTTTTCTGGATGAAATCGGAGATATGAGTTTGTCTGCACAAGCCAAAGTACTTCGAGCTTTACAGGAAAATAAAATCAGTCGGGTTGGTGGAGATAAAGACATTCCTGTTGATGTGCGAATCGTTTCGGCAACCAATAAAGATCTTTTAAAGGAAGTAGAAAAGATGCGTTTCCGTCTTGACCTTTACCACCGTCTGAATGTCATCCCAATGAAAGTCCCTTCGCTCAACCATCGTAAAGAGGACATTCCTTTATTGGCCAATCATTTTATTAAAGAAGTTTGCAATACGCATAAAATGAAGCCTAAGCCGATTACCAAAAATGCGGTTAAAGCTTTGCAGGATATTAATTGGACGGGTAATGTTAGGGAGCTGAAAAACATTATTGAACGTTTGATTATCCTTAGTGAGGATAAAATTACAAGCGCAGATGTGGAGAAATACGTATTCTCTCCATCTGATGTTACGATGTCTAATAATTTCGACCGTTTCAAAAACCTCCAAGAATTCAAAGAATACGCAGAGAAGAGTTTCTTAGAACATAAATTGAAAAAGAACAATTGGAATGTTTCTAAGACTTCGGAGGAAATCGAAATCCAACGTAGTCACTTGTACAATAAGATTGATAAATACAAATTGAAAAGGCAGTAAATAAACGAACCAGTTTACTATTGTCCCCTCAAAAGCCCTTAAAACTAGATATTTTTGTTTTAAGGGCTTTTGTCATATAAATAGTACACAATTTTCCTTAAATTAGCAGCATTGTTTAATCATTTTCCTTTGTTTTATGATTGGTCGTTTGCTAAAAAAATACATTACGGTAAAAACCCATCATCTAATTTATGCCTTCCTATTCTTTCTAGCTTTGTTTTGTATCTTTTACTTCCCACGTATCTACTCTGCCCTGCTATTTGCCATCTGTTTTATTCTTTTCCTCACCACAAATTTGATTTTCAATTTTATTAATCAAAGCTGCATCCGTCAACACGAAATCTTGAATCAGCAATTGGGTTTACAAGTGCGAATTAATGCCACACCTAAATTTCCCTTTAGCTGGTTATTTCTCAATAAAAAGGCACAATTTGAACAACGTAAATACGGTTTTCAATGGGTCTATCCACATCTTTATGGGACTTATTTGGGTAGAAAAATGGTTTTACATACCCAATTGCGAAAACAGGTCAATAGACGGGTAGCTTATACGGTGATTCAATTAGAAATGAAGTATTCTAAATATGGATTCGTTATAAGATCTAAAAAATGGAAGGATAAATTTGCATTAAATTGGTTCAAAAAGAGGCAAGACATTCCTACTAAGGATATTTTCTTTAATGATCGTTTTCTTGTTTATAGTAGACAACCCGATTTTGCACTAGAACTCCTAGATGCTTACATTCGTAAAATCATGAAAGAGCCTTTGTTTCAAGGAAAAACAGTCAAATTAGAATTGAAAGATGGGATATTACAATACGAAGAAAAAACAAGCCTCA
>JAHDFT010000068.1:0-12079 GCA_020628015.1 Bacteroidota bacterium | reverse complement strand
GTCAAATTAGAATTGAAAGATGGGATATTACAATACGAAGAAAAAACAAGCCTCAACTCAGCAAAAGAACGCCAACGCTTTGAGGAAATCATCTTATTACTCATGATGATCGGGAAAAAAATCGACAAAATTGCTTAGAAAGAATATGACTACTTTGTCAAATATTCCTCTGTAAAGCCCTTGCTCGCAAGGGCTTCAACAAAGAATCCATATTATAGCATTATAATTATAATCAATAATCAATCTAATAAACGACCAGCTTCTTCATCCCCAACAACTGCTGTTCTGCACCATAAATCCCCACCATATAAATCCCCTTCGCCAAATCTTGTACAGCTAATTGTTGTTGCGCTGCTCCCTTCCATCGGACCACTTTTACCAACTTCCCTTCCATATCATACACTTGCACCTGATCAATTGCTGTGGCATTCGTTTGTTCTACTACTAATTGCACCTGTTCACTTGCAGGATTGGGTAACATTTGTATCACCACTCCACTATTTAAAGCATCCTCAACACCTGTAATTTCCGCATCCAAATAATCAGGAATACCATCCTCGTCTATATCTCCTGTTCCCTCATCAGCCGTTAAGAAACCATCACCATCATCATCATCATCCAAATAATTAGGAATTTCATCACCATCGGTATCTTCTTGTAACTCATCGGCTGTTAAAATCGTATCTCCATCATCATCATCATCCAAATAATTAGGAATTTCATCACCATCAGTATCTTCTGTTCCTTCATCAGCAGTCGAAATACCATCACCATCATCATCATCATCCAAATAATTAGGAATTTCATCACCATCAGTATCCTCTGTACCTTCATCAGCAGTAGCAATACCGTCACCATCATCATCATCATCCAAATAATTAGGAATCTCATCACCATCTTTATCACTATCTCCTTCTTCTTCAGTCAAAACACCATCATTATCATCATCAGGGTCTAAGAAATTAGGAATACCATCTTGATCTGTATCTGTCTTTCCTTCATCCGCAGTTGAAATACCGTCACCATCATCATCTCTATCAATAATATCTAAAATGCCATCACCATCTGTATCCTTTTCCTTCCCCCCTAAATTATATTCACTAGAATCAGGAATACCATCTTGATCTGAATCTGTACTTTCTGGATCAGAGCCAATAGAAACCTCTAAATCATCATCTAGTCCATCTCCATCAGTATCTTTAATTGCCTCTTCTAAATTTGGAAGAATCTCTAATGTAACCAAATCTCCCTGCTCATGATTCGAATCAAAAGCATCAGACACCAAATTCACCAATGTTTTCTCTCTATCCCAACTTAGATTAACTGGCTCTTGAATATTTTGGATCTCAAAACATACTGTTCCTACATCTGTCCACTCATCAGCAATTTTTGGACAACCGAGGTTGACCAATTGCAATAATGTGGTCACATTAGCTTCTCCTGGATTAGTATTCGTAGAAGCACCAAAACCAGGTTTGTAATAAGCAGCTGCATAATCATAAACACACTTCAACTCATTATTGAAAGCATGGCTGGAATAAGTTGGGTAGTTAATACTCTTTGAATTGTATAAAAAGAAAAAAGTATGCGAACCAATAGCAAATTCTTCTCCTTGATTGCTCTTAATTTGAATCGTCACACAAAAAGAATCAACGGCTTCCTTGTATTCAGGATTACCAAACTGTAAATCATATGTAGTCTGCGCTTGCAGTAAGGAGCTATTAAGGAATAAAATCCCTAGAACTACCATTAGTGTATAAACAAATTTCATAAAACTTTATTTAGTAGTTATTGAAAAGAGATAGGGTTATAATGTTAATAAATAGATAAATGCTTGCTTTTTTGTGGAGCTGTATTGGATTATTTCAAACTTTGCAAAAAAATAATGAAGTAGCAATAATATGTCTTATTTCTGTTACTTCACTAATCTTAACAAAATTACATCTTTCCTAGCATTTTATTAGAAGATTAATAGATAAAAAAATAATTTTGTGTCAACTTCCGACAAAATGATCAAATTATTGATTCAATATGCTTACTCCTCACCTTATTTAATACTATAAAATATGTTATCGAAATCAGACTTTGGCAAAGATTTTCTCTGGGGCGTTGCAACCGCTTCTTATCAAATAGAAGGCTCTATTGATGTAGATGGAAAAGGTCCTTCCATTTGGGATACATTTAGTCATAAAAAAGGCAAAATCAAAAATGGAGATACAGGTGATATAGCTTGTGATTTTTACAATCGCTATGAAGCCGATCTCGATTTGTTAAAAGCCATGAATTTAAAAGTCTTTCGCTTCTCCATTTCTTGGTCAAGAATTTTTCCAGAAGGAACAGGTAATGTCAATCAAAAAGGACTAGACTTTTACCATAAACTTATTGATGCCTGTTTAGCTAGAGACATTCAGCCTTGGATTACCCTCTATCATTGGGACTTGCCCCAAACACTGCAAGATAAAGGAGGCTGGGCGAATCGAGAAATCATTGACTGGTTTTGCAATTATGTAGAGACTTGTACAAAGGCTTTTGGAGATAAGGTCAAAAATTGGATGGTATTTAATGAGCCTGCGGTATTTTGTATTCTAGGACATGTACTAGGGATTCATGCGCCTGGTATTAAGAGTATTCCTAAGTTTATGGCAGCTACACATCATGTCTGTGTTTGTCAAGGAGAAGCAGGACGCATCATTCGTCAAAATGTTCCAAATGCCAATATTGGAACGACTTATTCTTGTATGCATGTAGAAGCAGCCTCAAAAAGCCTGAATGACCTCAAAGCAGCAAGACGAATGAATGCCTTATTGAATCGTTTGTATATCGAACCTGCCTTGGGTATGGGTTATCCTACTAATGGCTGGGAAGCACTCAGTCGTTTAGAACCATTTATCAAGGATAATGACCTCGAAAAACTACCCTTCGATTTCGATTTTATTGGTTTGCAGAATTATACGCAAATGGTGGTTAAAGCAGCTCCTGCACCACCTTTAATGTGGGCATTGGAGGAAAGTCCACAAAAGCGAAAAGTTTCAGAAATAACTGAAATGGGCTGGGAAGTTTACCCTGAAGGAATGTATAAAATTATCAAACAATTTGATCGTTATGAAAAGGTCAATCAAATCATCATCACCGAAAATGGGGCTGCTTTCAAAGATACGCCAATCAATGGTCGAGTACAGGACTTACAACGCATCCGTTTCTTTAGAAATTATCTTCGCAATGTACTGAAAGCCAAACGAGAAGGAGTCAATATTACAGGTTATTTTGTCTGGACGTTAATGGATAATTTTGAATGGGCGGAGGGCTATCATCCTCGATTTGGCTTGGTCTATATTGATTATGAAACTCAAGAACGCATTATTAAAGATTCAGGGAAATGGTTTGCTAGAGGTTTTGATATTTAATTTATCACATAAAAAATATTAGAATCAGCCATTCTTTATTTAAGACATTATAAAATCCCTACAATAGTATTCAATTCACTGTCAATTGATTTCCAAACTATTCAAGCTTTTATTTTTATTCACAATAATACTCCTTAATATATTTTTTATTTATAAATTGCAGAATAATCCCAACACCCATATACATAAAAATAGTTTATAATAAAAATACCCAACTAATCCTAAGCTAATAAACACTATTGGTACATGATGGTTTCTTACCATCCTATAATTAATTAGTCAGCTCACGATTTATGAGGTATATATTATGTTGTCAACTTAATCAATCTATCAACCAATACCAAAAAGAAATAGCGCAACAAATTGCCAATAAATTTGGTTTACAAGCTCCATTTTCTTTAATCATGCCTGCTCATATCGTATTAAAATACGACTTTGAGCTGAATGAACAACAACTGCCATTAATCAAAGCCATTTTAACCAATATACAACAACAATGCAAAGCCTCCCTACTATCTTTACGCAATATTAAATATGCCTCTAGCCAGTCCATATATCAACAGGTAATCCTATCTGAATCTGCATTACAATTATACTTTAATCTACGAGACCAATTAAAAGCGATTAAAAGTATCGAATGGTATGCCTTCGAGAATCCTCAACCTTATTTCAATTGTAAATTAGTAGAAGGTTGTGTAACTCAACGAATATTTGAAATATTGAACCATGTAAAACCAAGAATTAAATACTTAGAAGTTGCTTTAGATAATATTATTCTTCTATCTACAGCATCTTATAATACTACTTCCCCTAAATGGGAACCTATTTTTAGCTGTGAATTAACAAAAACATAGTTACAATAAAAAAAATTAAGGCTAAATATTCTGATAAACTCACCTTAGCAATCTCATCATAAAAAACTAACAATCAACACTTTACACGCAAAAACTCATTATCCAAGCTTCTTTTTTGGGCTGATAACTTAGAAAAAATGTAATTTTATAATTGCTTGAAATCGTCTAATATTAGGTATTAATAATAACGAAACAATTTTTGCATCACTTTTTATATTCCAATAAATCAAAAATAAACTTGCCATTTTTTCGTTATTCATTATTAGGTAAGTAGCTGTACGCTATAAACCATAAAACTCTCCCCTCCTATTTTAACTAACTATTTATTCCAATCAGTACCGAAAAACACATCACAATTTTCAGTACACAGCTATTATGTAATGCAGCATTCAAATCATATTTTCTAACAGTTAGACCCAAAAGCCTTAACAATGAAAAACTTTACAACCATCAACAACTTTGGGACAAACAAATTAAGACTAATCGCTTTATGGAGCATAATGGGATTATTCTTACTACCTACTACTTCATCGGCACAAAATGACTATGAGCCTTACCTACAATTCAATATTAAAAATATTTCTCAATGTAAGGAAATTGAATGTCTAGAACAATTAGACCCTAATGACCCAGAATCAGAGTTTCCAGACAAAGAAATCATTTTTACTATTGATTTTAAGAATATGTTCGTTATGGACATAGATTACCTCTTTTTTACTGCTCAATTTATAGGTATGCCAGAATATACCGAAATCTGGTTCTTAGAAATAGAGAATGTAAAAGATGAACAAATTTTTGTTAATCCTACTGATGATCCTCAGATTTATGAAGTGATGATTCAATTCAATAAAAATGCTGGACTGCCTGCCGACGAGACTTTTAGGGTTTTGGCTTTAGCGGATCATGCGCCTATTACAACCAAGCGAATGGCAAGTACTAAAACCCAGAATTATGGCAAAACACTAGGAGAAGGAGAATGTTACAGAATAAACGTACTTAGTGCATCTCAACAAGTTGGAGATCATTTATACGAACTCAAAGCTAAAGGTGATCAGCAAGGGACATGCAGTATCATCAATGGCTTAGAAAGTTCTGCTAGTGCTTTAGGAAATCCTGTAAAAGCCATTTATCCTAATCCAACCAGCCATAATTTATTTATTGATGTATATCAAGCCCAAGCAACCGCCTACCAAGTTATAGACATATACGGACGTATATTATTAGAAGGAGAGTCTATTCCTCAAAATCAAACCCTCATCATTCCTGTAGAACAATTATCTCATGGAAATTACCTTGTCAAAATCACACAAAACAAAAAGAAACATATAGCACATGTTGTTTTGACAGAATAGATAGCTAATTAATTTTTACTCTACTCAAATTATTGCGTTACAATCTGCTAGTAGGGATACTTTCTAAAGTGTCCCTACTAGTATTTTAGCTCAATTCTGCTACCTTCCGTTTCACCCAACTCCGCCAAGCCAAACGCTCTGTTTGTGCTAATAATTTGGTCAAATCTTCTAAGCCTTGCCCTCTCAATTGCTTCACATCAAATAATTTCTTGGTAATCTTAATCAAATTTTGGTAGGCTTGTTTATGTTCTTTAACCAAGGTTTTATTCCGCTTAATAAACATGCCAAAAGCATTCAAGAAATCTAACAATAGCATGTGGTAAGTATCCAATTCATAATAGCTCATCATTTGCAAAGCCTTACACCTCAATTTATCATAATCATCATTAAATTCTACTTCTTGTAAAAAAGATAAAGCCTTCTCAAAATCCCCCTTATTGACATTCACCTCTGCCGAAGCCAAAGCAATCGCAGTTGGTCGAATACTCTCTTCTAATAAAGCTCCATAAGTGGTAATAAAGGTATCTATCCAGTCAAATTCCTTCAAATTACAACCAATATTGACAATATTATTAAAATCCACATGATCCAAATAACCATGCTCAATTAATAGATTTTGTGCAATACCGTGTTGATATAATTTAAAGACTTGTTCTAAGAAGTGCGTTTTGCCACTTTCATAACAATCTAAGCAATAATTAATCAAAAAGAAGTAAATTTCCTTTAATTCCTCACTTCCAAAAATCTTTCCTTTCTCAAAAATAATCTCTTTTAATCGGAAATATTCTCCTTCATCTTCCTGTTTGCACAAATGAATGTAAATCCGATAAGCCTCAAATAACTCATTTTCATTAAAAGGAGCCGCTTTAGTTAATTCTACTACCTCATCAATCAACAAAATGGGCTTGGTTTCATCATTGGCGATAATATTCTGTCGATTGGCTAATTCACAAGCGTATTTCATTTTAGCGGTAAAATAAAATAGATCTAAATTATCCATAGAATCATTTAGCCCATTGACGGAGGCACTAATGCGATCTGTGCTTTTATGGGTAAAAATGAGGTGATGAAGCTTGAACTGGTGATAATAATAGTTCATATCTTGTTGCCCACTAGCTTCCAAGCGTTCTCTTAGCTTATTAACCGTTTGAAAAAAATGCACATCTGCACTACGTTTTTCATAACATCTCAGTAGTAAATAATCTCGGTCAACGGCTTGTTGTTGAGATTCTCTCCAAACCAAATAATCTTCTAGCAATTTTTTTAAATCCGACATGGCATAGGCCAGCTTCCGCAACTGCGTCTTTTCTGGTTGCCCTTTATATAGTTTTTCAGCCACTATATTTTTAGTCAAACGTTTGCTCTCAAAATCTGGTTGATACCGTACAATATACTTTTGCAAGTCAATCACCTGCTTATTTTTATTAAAAAAAGGCGTTTGTACATACCTCCCAAACTCAGTTTGCTCTTGTTTGTTTAGGATTTTAAATAATGATATTAATTGACTTTTGTGCATGAAGATTCCTATAATGTTTGGGTTTGGTAGATGTAGAAAATTACAAAAAAAATAAACAATGGTGAAAAAATAAGACTGTCATTTGTAATCTTTATTTCCCAAATGCTCTATATATTTCACTTTCTTCAACTCGTTTTTGTAATTTGTCCTCTACCTTTTTCCATAATTCTTTATCACTTACCATAGGATCATCTTTAATGACCCCATCCTGGTCTAGCTCATGTAAACTATACAAAAAGTAAGCCTTTCGATCTGACTCGGTTAATAAATCAGCTTCAAAATTCACTACAACATAGTTCCAATACAAATGTGCCGCATAAGCATAATCCTTTAAATCTATAGCAATGGCTGCTAGATTTGCCAAATCTTTCTTTAATTGCTTTTTATTTTGAAACAACTGAAGCAATTCCCCACGTCGCATAATTTCATAACCCTCCAAGCCTGTTTTCGCTCTCACATTAAAAGGATAAAGCGGATCACACTCATAAATCAGCTTCTTAGTCTCATTCCAAAGGACTTCATCTTTTGGATCATAACCAATAGAATCTTCCTTCATTAGCTTTTTTTTCTGAGAATAGTACAATTCATACTGTAAAGCTGCATTATGTGGTGCTTTATTGACCAATTCTCTATAATAAGCAATCGCTTTATCATAATCACCCAGTTCATGCAATTGAATTCCTACCTCGATTTCTTCTTCTAAATGCCGCTTAAAGGATTTGATGCGCCATTCTGCTTCTTGTAGAAAATAGGTAGAAGCTTCATCTCCTTGAGAAAATAAGCGAAGGATGGTAATGTAATTTTTTGCCAAATCAAATTCCCCCTTTGCCATATGCATTAATAATTTCACCACAGGCATCAACTGAACATCTGGACTCAAATCCATCATTGCCTGCCAATAATGCTCATTACCATCTGTCAAAGCTAATACAGATTGTTCTTGATACTTTTTATCTTTAATCATATCACTCACTTCCTTCACCCCTTTCCAATTACCTTCTGCTGAGGATAATAAATCAGCAACTAGTGGCAATGCTTGTTCATCTGCCCATGCTTGCAAATCTTGATGCTTCAGTTTTAAGCTAAATTGCTCAAAATCTTGACGGACTAAATCTGTAGGTAAATGAGGCTTAGGGGCATAAGTGGCAACTGAATCTGTATTTCCACCATTTAAGTAAAACTCCCAGAGCAAGTTAATCGTAGTATAATCCGTATTCAAATCCTTTACCGATTGTAAACTATCCATTAATTCAGAGCGTAAAGCCTCATCTTCAGGACGTACCGCCACATGAAAATCAACCAAGTGATCTGGAGAAATACTGGCTACAATTAAGACATCTCTTTGCTCCTTATCCTTAGCCATTCTATCCATTACCTTATTCTTAAAATTGGCAGCCCAATTATTGAATTTCTCTTCCAATATATTAGCCTCTATAATGGCAACTGGCTCAAGAGGTTCAATGGCATATTTTAAATTATTTTTTTGCGCCCAGCTTATTGAGTGTAGAAGTAAACAAAATAAAAAACTAAAAAAAATACACCTTAAGTGTTTATGCATGGTTTTAATTTTATAGAGTGATGGTGAAAAATAAACTCCAAAATAAGAACCTTATCTAACAGTTCCAAATAATTAAGCTATCACTATTTTAAATAAAAAAACAATATAATTTATCAACTATTTCCTACGATAAATCTTCATTTCCACTAGCCCAAGTTGTTTGACCTCAATCAATTCCCATAATTGCTCTAATTCCCTTTTTTCCTCTAAGCTAAAATCATTACAAATATTGCTGTACACCATATATTCCAATTCTTCCCAAACAATTAGATCCTTATCTTCAAAATATCGTTTATCCTGATTTAAATGGGTGAAATAACCTTTATTCACCATAGGAAACTCCCCTCCTACCCTAGACCAATCCACATTTTCCCCCTCCAAATAATCATTAATTTGATGCCTTAACTCAAAATACGGTAGAAACCCCAAATGAGCATCCCAACCATTAGCTATCGGATAAGGGTATATCCAAAAATGCCCAGAAAGCAAAACACTAATCACCACCAGTTTTGCTAAACGACTAATCCGTTCTTTATTTAAAGCCAACAAAATCAAAGTAAGGATTAAAAAATAAACTAGAAAATAACGATGCAAAATAGGGGTCGCTCTTAAAATCGTAAAAGGCAAAAAACAGATAAAAGACCAAGTAGTATACCAGATTAATTTTTGTAAATGATGATCACTTACATTGATATTGAAGCAAAATGAAGAGCGAAAATCTTTGTGTATAAATTGTTTAATCCATAAACCGCCCAAAAGTAGGTAAACAATGATACGTCCATTATCTAAAAATCGCCAAACAACAACGGCAAAATTCCAGCAAAAACCTTTAAAACTAACGAAACCATAAGTTGTTGCAAAGCTAGTCGTATTATTCCAAAGTATAAAACCCGTTTGCTGATAATGATAACCATGCCAAAATATTAAAAATACAATAGGCAACAAGTAAGGGTAAAGCTGACCTAAACGGAGAAAATAATATCGAATCCAAGAAGCTTTTCTATTTTTACTTGGGAAAAAAAACAAAGCCAAGCCCAAACCAATAATCATCAACATTCCTCGATTACTAATCCCTACCATAATCAACATCCCCAAAACACCTTGGACTTTTCGATGATGCATTAAACCTGATAAACTCCACAAAAAACCTGCAACTAAAGCAATATCTTGTCCCCCCAAGACCTGTTGCGCCAATAAACAAGGCTCCAAAAACCAAAGCAGCAAAGCAAAAGGAAGCAGATGAGTCGGTAGAATAGATCGAGCAATTTGTAAATAAGCCCAGCCACCTAGTAACATAAAGGGCAAAACAGCCAAATGACTCACCCACAAACTCCTTCCCAAGCATTTCCACCAAATTGCCATATAATAACCATAAAAAGGAGGATGCCCGACATCAATTTTATTTGGCAAAATGACCTGATCAAGTCCATTTTCATAATAAAAAGTCGCTATCTTACTAACCAACAAAACATTATCCCAGAAAAAGGGAATCTGCTGCGCCAAGAGCGTAAGCAATACACTACCAAGAATCAATAAAACACTTGGAATCGCTTGCAATATTTTTGGAAATTGACTTGGCATACGTCTAATTGCTTTAAAATAGGCTGTAAATTACGAAACATTTCTGCCATTACTTAATATTTGGTCGCTATGAAAAACATCTACTATCTAATTTTAATACTAGTCTTGGGGCAATCTACCAATACTTATGGGCAACTTTGTGAATGGGCTGCCAAAGGTGGTTCTTTTCAAAAAGATTGGACTTATGGTATGGATAAAAGCACCAAAAATAGTGTCATCCTAACAGGCTATTTTACAGATATTGGTCGATTTGACGGCTACGGTTTTGAAGCAGCAAATGGTTCCAGAGATATTTTTATCGCTAATTACAGCTCTAGTGGACGGGTGATTTGGGCCAATAGCGCAGGTGGAGCTTATAATGACGTAGCTTATGACATTAGCACCCGTACAGATGGCAGTAGCTTTATCGGTGGCAGTTTTACCAAAGCCGCCAACTTTGACCAAATCGAATTAATCGGTAATGGCTCCCCTAGTAATGGCTTTGTAGCCCACTATAGCCCTGAAGGGGCCTGTTTATGGGCAAAAGCGGTCAATAAGGAACATAGAAATGTTGTATTAGCCGTTGCTTCAGATGAGGATAAAAATGTTTTTGTAGGTGGATTCTTAGAGGATATAAATGATAATAAAAACGAAGGCAATCACTTTGCTTTTATTCAAAAATATAATCTTAATGGAGACCTTTTGTGGGAAAAAATCAACAGCACAAGCATAGCCGAAATATGGAATTTAACCGTCAATCAAGAAGGACAATTATTAGTCTCAGGGGTTGCAAATCCATCATTTAAATGGGGAGAAACCACCCTAGAAACAGTTGAAGGAGTAACATATATACAATTTGTAGCCGCATTGAGTCAAGAAGGTCTTCCTCAATGGCTGCAACCAGTTGTAGCAACCAATTGGGATCACGGAGGAGACATCACCACAGACAGCCTCAACAATATCTACCTTACTGGACATTTTACAGGCAATCACATTATACAAAAACGCCTACTTAAAGCAACAGATGCCAGGGATGCCTTCATTGCCAAATTAAATCCTAAAGGAGAAATTCTATGGCTTAAACGAGGAAGTGGTCAAGGAAGTGCCGAAGGATTGGCTCTTGCACTAGATAAAGCAGGTTTTGTCTACTGGACAGGTTATTTTGCTCGCAATTTACTCATTGACCGTAATCCCCTACATTCAGAAGGTTGGGACGATATTTTTTTGGTCAAACTCAATCCCTCTGGCGGCTGTGAATGGATCGAACAATTGGGAGCTGAAGGACATGAACGGGGACAAGGTTTAGTCGTTGGCCGAGACAATAACCTTTACCTCAGTGGTGCTGTTGGTCAACAAGCTTATTTTAGTGGCTGTTATATAGAAAGTGGGGATTGTTCAGATGAAAAATTGGTCAATTGTGAAGATATTTTTGTTAGTCGATTAATTAATACAGGCAATACCGTTTTTCAAAAAAAAGAGCAATCCACCTCCATCCTTGACTTTAGCCAATACGGACGCAATTTACTTATTGATTATTTTCAAGCAGAAGGAGAAGAATTATCCATTTACATTATGGATTTAACAGGAAGAATCGTTAAAGCACAAACATTTAATTCTCCCTATAAAGTTGCAGGTAATGTTGTACTAGATTTACAAGGGCTACCAACAGGTGTTTATTTATTGACTATAGCAACAGATGGACGATGGAGCGATGGAATAAAGGTCTATTTAGAATAAATAAGTCACAACCTTAATAGGACAGAATTGTAATGATAAAAAAACTTAGTTAGTGATGGATTAAACTATTTTGATTATTTTTGTTCCTGTCAGTAAGG
>JAHDFT010000067.1:5654-15677 GCA_020628015.1 Bacteroidota bacterium | reverse complement strand
TGATAAATTTCCCTAACCAAAATTTGTACACTTATTTTTCACTCGTTCCTAAGAGGGATTGATAGCCCATTCTATTCTATCCCTATATATAATGCTCTTCTATATATCACACTCACTCACTCTGCTTATCCCTTTCAGCCAATGCCTCCTTTACAATCTGTTGATAAGCTTCAGGAATCACCGCCATAGGTACGGTAAAACCATCCATTTGCTCCGTATCGAAAATAGGATGATTGGTTTTTCTAGTATCGGTCATAAAGTCAAAACTAAATCGACGATCTATTTTAAATAGATGTTTCATCGTTGCAGCTTTATTGCTCACACTTGATGCGCTTGTTCCAAAATAAGCATTTAAATCTTCAAAGGTAATATGTGGCTCAGAGCTAGGATCATACAGGTAATTGGTATGTCCGAGTAGATGAAGAATGCCTGCTGCCCATATTTTTTCTTTACCCCTCAATAAAGGACTAGGCTGCGACTTGGTGAGTCGCTCAATCACCTTATCAATCAGAGGTAAGTACTCCTCATTCAATTTTTCATTCACAAAATCGCTTGCTAATTCTCGGATTTTGGTGACTCTTACTTTTATCTTATCTGTAGGCATTTGTTCTATTGATTTTCTGGCTCAAAAATGTTGCTATCAGCAATATATGAAATATTATTGATTGTGTTGTATAAAATGGAAGCTTTCTAAGGATTGTTTTTTTTAATTATTTAGCCTATATTAGAAGGGAAATTTTAATTAATAAACCTAATAATTAATGTTTTAGGGATCTATTTAATTTGAGATGTGTTTTAATGTTTTTGTTTAAACTGATGTTTTTCTTCCCTATACTTTGTGCATTTATTTTTATCGCTATTGATCCTTCCATAGTTGTTTTATTGCTAAGTTATTATTAAAATATTTATTATGAATTTTTTATTAAAAGTAATATGTTGGTTTGCTATAGTCTATCTATTAGTAACATATTGTTCTGCTCAGAATAGAAATATTATCATAGATAGTCATATTGAGTATGATGTGCCTATTAGTGAGATTTGGGGCTATGCTGCCCCTGATGGCAAAGAATATGCTTTGGTTGGAGTGAAAGGTGGTATCTCGATTGTTGACGTTACTGAACCTAAACAAGCTATTGAAGTAGCAAGAGTTAATATAAAGTATGCATCGACTTCGGTATTTGATATTAAAACACATGGAGATTTTGCTTATGTAGTAGGGGATCAGTTAAGTGAATTAACCATTATAGATTTGAGTGAATTACCCAATAATGTGACTTCTAAACAGTGGGATGGAGAAAGTGCAGGTCTTTCTGGGATAAATGCACATAATTCTTTTATTGATGAAAATGGAATTTTGTACTTATTTGGTACTGGTGGAGATTATGCTGATCTGCCTATGTTAGATTTGACTAAAGATCCTTGGCAACCAGAATTAGTAAATAAATATCGGGGACCTTATGTACATGATGGTTTTATCAGGGACGGAACTATGTGGCTTTGTGAAATATATGCAGGAACATTGACAGCTGTAGATATATCAGATGAGCAAAATCCAAGAAAACTAGGTAGTGTATCTACTCCTGCGGCTTTTACGCATAGTTGTTGGCCTACTGATGATGGTAAGGTTATTTTTGTTGCTGATGAAGAGAGTGGAGCATCTATAAATGCTTACGATGTAAGTAATGTTTGGAATATGAGATTATTAGATCGAGTATATTCTAAGCCAGGTACTAAAAGTATTCCACATAACCTTTTTGTGTTAGGTGATTATTTATTAGCGTCTTACTATACCGATGGATTAATTGTATATGATATTGCAGATCCAAGCAATATGACTAAGATGGCTAGTTACGATACAAATGATTTAGAAGGAAAAGCTTTTGAAGGAACATGGGGCGTTTATCCTTATTTACCTTCTGGTACAGTTTTGACAACAGATATGCAAACGGGACTTTATGTTATGCAAATAGACTATATGAAGGCTTGTTATGTACATGTTACTGTGATCAATCAATTAACGGGTAAGCCAATTCCAGCTATGGAAATGCAAATTATTGGTGACTCTAAGAGCTATAAAAGTGATAATAATGGCTTTATAAAGGGCGCAATAGGCTTTGCTGGAATACATGATATTGAGTTTTCTAGAGAAAATTATATAAGTTCAACAATAACTACCGAATTAAAACATGGAGAAATAACCGAAGTAACTGTTGAAATGCTACCTATTGGAGCGGTTACAGGAATAGCAGAAGAAAGTAATAGCCGTAATATTGAAGTATTTCCCAACCCCTTCACCACCACAACAACCATAGAAATAGATCACCCCATCAATAATCACCAAAATTACACTCTAGTAATCTATGATGTACAGGGTAGATTAATTAGTCAACAAGACATAAATGAGCAGCAAGTAGTAATAGATGGAGCAGATTGGAAGGCAGGAATTTATTTTTATCAAGTGAAGCAACAAGATGGGAAGATCATAAATAGCAGCAAATTAATCAAAGAGTAATGACCAAACACTAAAATACTATAGCTATTCTTGATTTTTCTAATCAAGGGTAGCTATTGATTTACAACAATTAATAAGCGATCTATATCAAAACATTCATTATTTTTCCTACCTTAAAATCTATTGATTACAAATGTTAAAAAATATAAAAACAGAAATTACGTTAGTCAAACTGTAACTATTACCCACCCAAAACGACTAACTTTACACAATCAAATAATAACCCAAACAGATTGATTCCAGAAATTAATTTTTACACATCAAAATTATTAGAATGAAATTTTTTACAAAAGCAGTTTTTTGCTTTTTAGCATTATCCTTTTTAATACAGACAAGTTTTGCTCAACAAAATGTAGTATTAGATAGTCGCATTCAATACAATGAATCTCTTAATGATATTTGGGGCTATGTAGCACCTGATGGTAAAGAGTATGCTTTAGTTGGTACGTCAAGAAGTATATCCATTGTGGATGTTTCTGATCCAGCTAATGCAGTTGAAGTTGAGAGGATTTCCGTAGGTAACAATGGGGCTATTTGGCGAGATATTAAAACTTGGGGAGAATTTGCTTATGCGGTAGATGACCAAGCTGGACAGAGTTTAATCATTATGGATTTGAGTAAAATTGCTGATGGGGAAGTAGAGTTTCAACAATGGACAGGAGACGACGATGGCTTTGCTTTTAGAACTGCACACAATATTTTTATTGATGAAAATGGAATTGCTTACTTGTTTGGGGCAGATTACCTAGAAGGAGGAGCGGTTATGTTGGATGTCACTAAAGATCCTTGGAATCCAGAAGTAGTAGGCGTTTATGATGCTGGATACGTACATGATGGTTTTGTAAGGGATAACCTGATGTGGACTTGTGAAATTTACACAGGAGAACTAAAAGCCGTAGATATATCCGATAAGGCTAATCCTACTATTTTGGGTTCAGTAGTTACGCCTAGTGCTTTCACGCACAATTGTTGGGCTTCTGATGATGGAACAGTAGTATATACGACAGATGAAGTAGATGATGCTTATGTGGCTGCTTATGATGTGACAGATCTTTCTGATATTAAATTATTGGATCGGGTACAATCTAAGCCAGGTAATAAAACAGTACCACATAATACCTTTGTTCTAGGTGACTTCTTAGTAACTGCTTATTACAAAGATGGATTAGTGGTTCATGATGCTTCTGATCCAAGTAACCTAATTGAAGTGGCAAATTACGATACCAATCCATTAACAGGTGGGTCTACAGATGGTGCTTGGGGCGTTTATCCTTACTTGCCTTCTGGTACCGTATTAACTACAGATATTGCTGAAGGATTGTATGTTATGCAGGTAGATTATGTCAAGGCTTGTTATATTCATGCCACTACAATACATAAATTTGCACAAATAGGTATTGATGGGGTTAGAATGCAGGTTATTGACGATTTACAGATCAATAGAAGTAATTTTGATGGTTTGGTGAAAGGGGGAATTGGGCTTTCGGGTACTTATGATATAGAGTTTTCTAAGCCAGGTTTTCAGCCTTTAATCGTTTCTGATGTGGAATTACAGAATGGTGTGGTGACAGAAATGACCGTAGAGATGACTCCACTACCACAATTTAATCTAGAAGGTGTAGTTGTAGATGATAGTGGAGAACCAGTACCGAATGCACAAGTGGTAATTCAAAGCCGAGATTTTGTTTTCAATTCTACTACGGATGATGCAGGTACTTATAAACTCAATGCGATTTATCCAGATGTATATGATATATATGTTGGAGCTTGGGGATACCAAACTGCTGTGTTGTCTAGTGAATTGATCCAATTAAATCAAGATGGGCCTATGTATACGATTGCTAAAGGTATTTACAAAGATGGTTTTGCCTTAGATTTTGGTTGGGAGATAGATAATGGTTTTGATAATGAATTTGGTGAATGGGACAGAGTAGAACCTTTTGAGTACACAGTTGGTCCATTTACTTTACAACCAGGTGCCGATTCTCCAGATGATGAGGATACTTTCTGCTATATTACAGGAAATGATGAAACCATTGATGGAGTATCTGGTGATACTAAAATTTTAACTTCTCCAGCATTTGACATTACCGATTTTGAGGCTCCAGTATTGAGTTACTCAATTTGGTTTACGAATGTATCACAGTTTGGAGAGGTGAATGACTATTTAGAGGTTAAAATCTCTAATGGTACAGATGAAGTAATACTAGAAACCATTACAACTGAAAACTTTGAGGGTTTTAGTACATGGGAAGCACGCACTTTTGAATTAGATGGATTAATTGATTTTACAGCTACTATGAAGGTGACTTTTACTGCTTCTGCATCTGCTGGTAGTTATAAAATATTAGACGTAGGGGTAGACGCTTTCCAAGTACACGATTCTAGTCAACCAATTGTTGGTTTCTTTGAGGAAAATGCAAACACTTTGGATGTACAAACTTTCCCTAATCCATTTGTCAATACTGTAAATATGGCTGTAGAATTGCCAGAAAATGATAAGGAGTATGCAGTGCGTATTTATGATGTAATGGGTAAGCAAGTCAGCTATCAAAATATAAATGGTAGTCAATTGACTGTTGATGGAAGTACGTGGAATACAGGTATTTATTTTTATCAAGTGGAGGAAGATGGTATTTTGGTTAATAGTGGCAAATTAATCAAACAATAATACATTACGATACACCCGTAGGGACAAGGCATGCGTAGGGGCAAGGCATGCGTAGGGACAAGGCATGCCTTGTCCCTACTGTGCATACAAAAAAGCAAAAAGCCTTGTAATCATAACGATTACAAGGCTTTTACATTATTAGTAGCGAGGACGGGAGTTGAACCCGTGACCTCCGGGTTATGAATCCGACGCTCTAACCAACTGAGCTACCTCGCCAAATGCGGATGCAAATATAGAACGATTAATCCATACCCGTAGGGACGGCCCTATTGTAAAACATGCCTTATCCTTACTGAAATAGAAATGTTCATACATCATAATATACAAAAAAGCAAAAAGCCTTGTAATCATAACGATTACAAGGCTTTTACATTATTAGTAGCGAGGACGGGAGTTGAACCCGTGACCTCCGGGTTATGAATCCGACGCTCTAACCAACTGAGCTACCTCGCCAAATGCGGATGCAAATATAGAACGATTAATTCAAATTTGCAAGTAAGTAATGCTGAAAAATCAAGATCAAGCATCAAAATCAAATACAGAACAGGTACTTATTGAATATAGTTCCAGAAAGTACTTGAAAAAGTTATTTTTTTGATGCTTGATTTTAACTTTATAATTACTACGAAACAGCATTTTAAAATGCCAATCCTACTGTAATTTCTGTATTATAGTCTAAGCGATTTAAGCTAATCGCATCTGTATTATTAGAAACAAGATTGTCAAAAATTTCACTTTTAAATCGACTAAAACCAACATTGAATTCTGCACCAACACGTAAAATCTTGAACATTTGAATATTCGCACCTGCTAAAACACTAAAACCTGCTGATACATCACCATTTTTGATAGAGTTTTGTGCTGTACCTAAAACATCTTTAGTATTGAAAGTAATCGGAACATAAACACCAGCATAAGGATAAAGAAAAGCCAGTTTAACATGTTTTTCTAAACCAACAAAACCAGTAAGGTTTTCTCTAATTACTTCTTCAATATTACTACCATCTTCTACACTATAAGTCAATTTATTGGTACCTACACCTAAACGTAATGCCCATCGGCTTTTGTCATACATTCTTAGGTTAAGAGAGTATCCTCTTTGTTCTGTCAAGTTCAATTCTAAGTCTTCTAAATCTTCTATTTGCTCTCCATTAGCGAATAAGTTCATATTGGCAGTCAGGCTAAGTCTTTGTGCATCTGCTTGGTTGATATTGATTAACATCAATGCAGCCACAGCTAATACGAGTGATAGAAACTGCTTTCTCATTTGATTGGATTTTATTGATTGATAATTGAATTTTTCAAAAAACTATTTTGTAAGTGTGTGGAACAGAAATAAGGGATATCAAAATAATAAGCCACTTATTTTATTCCTTTTACGAAGGAATAATTATATTTCCAGCAACAAAATTACCATCTTATAGATTTAATGCCAAATTATAAACGATTTCCTTTTGCAAATAACGAAAATAAATAGCTAGAAATACTTTATAGAATGGCATTGAGATAGTCTTAATGATAGTAGGATGAGATAATCACTTTTAGATAGACTGATTATCGGACAATAGTAACGCTTTGACGCTTGAAATTATTCTTTGTCTAAATTTTTACCAATTACATTTTTTCTCATTTGTCGATTTTTTAATGAATGGGAAATAAAATGGCTAAACTTGTTACGCTATTCTTTAAAAATTGTTATCCAATATCATTTCAGGAAAAACATTATTTGACATAATTTTTGTGTTAATGGTAATTAGTTATTTTTGTGCATCATTACTATTTCTTCTTCACTATTAAAATCAACAGCAAATTGAGTATCATAAATACAGATCAATTATACGATCTAACTTTACTTAGGGGATGTCAAATTTCTCCAGATGGAACAAGAATCGTCTATACCTCTGAGCAAATAGACCGAAAGACAGACAAAAAGTATACCCATATTTGGAGTGTAGCCACAGATGGTAAAACAGATCCAGTACAGTTGACCTATGGCAAGCAGAATGATACCCAACCCGTTTGGTCGCCAGATGGTCAATACATCGCTTTTGTGTCTAATCGCTTAGAGGAAAAACAAGCACAAATTTTTATCTTACCAATCAACGGGGGAGAAGCAAGACCAATAACTGATTTAAAAGGTCGTATTGGTGGGCTTTTCTGGTCGCCTGATAGCCAACAAATCGCCTTTACCTTTAGACCTTTATCAGAAGCACAACTGGCTCTTTTAGAAGATAAGGAAAATAAAAAACAAGGCCAAACTTGTTACCATTATACACGTATTTTCTACAAATTGGATGGAGAAGGTTTTTTTAATGGAATGCGTTGGCAAATTGGTGTATTGAATATTAAGGATAAGAAAGTACGTTTTATTACCGAAGCAAAGGAAGAAGATGATTTTTATCCTACTTGGTCTGTTGATGGACAGAAAATCTATTTTGTGAGTAATCGTAGAGAAGAAGCAGACTTACAAGCTTGGATGCAAGATATTTACTGTTATGATTTAGTAGAGGATACATTAAGCTGTTTACCCGCACCAGATGGCGTAAAAGGGAATTTGTCGATGTCGCCTTCTGGTAAATATATTGCTTACTTAGGAAATACTCATCTAGGCGAATGGTATAGAAATACCAATGTTTTTTTACTAGATTTAGAAAGTCCAGATTTACAAGTCCGAAATTTGACGGCTAAGAGTCAATATGATTTTGAAGCACTTACCTTAAATGATACGACTGGTTTACCTGCAACCAACTCACCAATATGGTCGCAAAATGAGCAAGCCTTAATCGTGCAATATTCTAATCATGGTAATACAGGTATTTTGTACTTAACGATTGAAGATGAACAAATTCAACCTGTATTTAATAAAGAAGGAGTGGCGGCTCATATTAGCATGGATAAGGGAGAAAATTTAATCGCTTTTCACTATAGTACCCTCACCAATCCTGGACAGATTGTTACTTTGGATATTAAGCAAAACTTAAAACAACTGACTAAGGTTAATGAAGAGTGGATGAAGGAGATTGACTTAGGAAAAGTTGAAACTGTATGGTTTGAAGGCAAGGCAGGCAACCAAGTACAAGGCTGGATCGTCTATCCTCCAGGGTTTGATCCAGAAAAAAAGTATCCTTCTATACTTGAAATTCATGGTGGACCGTTATTACAATATGGGGCTACATTTATGCATGAATTTTTCTATCTAGCCGCTCAAGGATATGTTGTTTATTATTGTAATCCAAGAGGAGGCAAAGGTTATGGAGAAGATCATGCAGGTGCGATTATTAACCGTTGGGGAACAGCAGATTATGAGGATGTAATGAGCTTTGCTGATTTAATGGCAGAAAAAGCATTTATTGATACAGAACGTATGGGGATAACAGGTGGAAGTTATGGGGGCTACCTTACTTGTTGGACTGTCGGACATACCCACCGTTTCAAAGCAGCAGTCACACAGCGATGTGTCAGTAATTTGGTCAGTATGTGGGGGTCTAGTGATATGAATTGGAAATGTCAACACCTAGTAGGTACATCAGGTGCGGCACCTTTTCAAGATTTAGAACATTATTGGAATATGTCACCGATGAAATATGTTGCCAATGTCAAAACACCTACTTTAGTGATTCATAGTGAAAAAGACTATCGTTGTGCTTTAGAGCAAGGAGAGCAATTTTTTATTGCCTTGAAAAAATTAAGAGTAGATACCGAATTGGTCATATTTCCTGATGAATCACATGGTTTATCAAGAGGTGGACGAATGGATAGAAGAGTGGCCAGATTAGAACACATCAAGCGATGGTTTGATAAATATCTACAGGAATAATGATTGGTATTTTTATTGTTACTTAACTACTTGCTAAACCCATGATAATATTAGTCATTTGATGCCCTATACCAAGCAAAGCCCCAATGCAAAATAGAGAATTATGAAACGACAGAATAGAATTTTTATAGCTCTTTTGAGTGTTTTGGGAATATTAATTCAACTACCCATTTATGCACAAAATTTAGTACCCAATCCGAGTTTTGAGGATCATAAGAACATTCCTTGTGAATGGCTGACAGAACAAGCGGATTTGACAGCTACACTTTCTAGTTGGGAAGCTGCCTCTATAGGTGTGCCAGATATTTTTAGTGAATTGGCGGATGAAAATTGTTGGGCACATGTGCCAACAACTGGATATACAGGTAATCAGGAATGTATTTTTGGAACGGAAGCTCCACATAGTGGTGATTTTATGGCAGGTATTTTTACTTATGGCAAAAATCGACGTTCCTACCTTCAAGTAGCATTAACACAGCCTTTGACCATTGGCAGTACCTATGAAGTCTCTGCTTGGGTATCCCTAGCCGATAATCTAGGAGCTGCCTCAAATGTCCAGTTTGCTTTGAGTGATCAAAAGATCAATACAGCTACCTTTGATGCCTTGACCAATCTAACACCAGTAGTCAGTTCTAGAGAACCTATTACCCAAAAAGAGGGCTGGACACCAGTTCGAGGAAAAGTTACTGTAGATAAAGAATATACACATTTACTAATTGGTAATTTTGTGTTTGATTTCAATGCTGACTTTGTAGATGTAGGAACAGAAAATTGTAATTTAAGAAAAGATCAGGCTTACTATTATATTGATGATGTGACAGTACTTAATACAGTTAAAGATTTAACCGTTACTGGGCCAGATCAGCTTTGTAGGGGAGAGGAGGCGACCTTAAATGTTAGTGGGGGAGCGAATTATGTTTGGTTTACAGAAACGGATCGAGCAACGGAATTAGGACGAGAGCCTGAATTTACCACACTTATTGAAGAAACAACGACTTTTATTGTAGAAGGAACGATTGATGG
>JAHDFT010000067.1:3445-5554 GCA_020628015.1 Bacteroidota bacterium | reverse complement strand
GATCAAGCTACTCCTGCGGTTAATTTTCTGCCTTTTCCTTCCTTGTGTTTTGATGAATCTGTCACCCTTCAACTAGAACAAACCGATGATATTCCCTATGATTTTGAATGGGGAGATGGTTCAACTGGTACTGCTATAACTGTCGAGAAAGTAGGGAATTACCCTGTTACGATTACCGATTTTCTAGGTTGTCAGACTATATTAACTGCTGATGTCAATACTAATGATTGTGTTTGTGAATTGAGTTTACCAACCGCTTTTTCTCCAAATGGGGACAATACCAATGAGACTTTCCAAGCGATTACCCGATGTCCTATTGGGGATTATCAATTGTCGATCTATGATCGTTGGGGTAATCCTATCTTTAGTAGTACAGAATTAGCAATGGGATGGGATGGCACTCATGAAGAATTGGCTTGTCAAATGGGGATTTATATATGGACAATCCAATATACAGATGATAAAGGAACAGAAGAGCGGATTAGTGGAAGTGTGAGCTTGTTGAGGTAATTACTTTTGTACCACAAATAAATAATGATTAAAAAAGAATTCCTTTTTAATACATTTACCAAAAGTAAGTGTGCCGCCTCTATCCGTCATCATTGTTCGGTATTCTTCCAAATCATATTGATGTGGATGAAGGGCATCACCAGGTAAAAAACGAAATAATTGCTTAAAAAAAGCGTAGTTATGGGCATCTATAGTTAATACTAGATGCCCATTCTGCTTTAATGCGGCAAATAAACGGTCGATACTTAGTTCAATATCCGCTACGTGATTGATACAATTCATACAAAAAATCACCTCAAATTTCTCCTCCCAATCTAAAGCTTCTAAAGGCATGGTATGAAAATGCACAGCAGGATAATCCGACCGATCAAAATGCTTGACCTTTTCCTCATATTGATCCAATAAAGGATCTATCGCATACATACCACCTTGTTGATTGGAGAAATTGAGGAAGATTCCTGCTGGCCCACATCCTGCATCCAATAAAGACATATCAGGACGAATAGACAAATGACCTTGCATTAGGTTAAGCAAGTTTTGCCAATAGCCCCGCTTCCATTTCAAATACTCCGCCTTGTCTTTTTGATCCAGATAATTGACCCACCAACGCCATTCCAATTGCTGGGCTACAGACCATTTTAAGGTTTTTTGCATGGTTTAGTTTATCATGATTCTTTATAATCTAGGCTACCTCATGTCCTGTACTCGCCTGCCACAAATCATACCATTCCACTCTAGTTAATTGAATAGCTTGTGCCTTGACTGCCGCCTCTACACGACTCAATTTAGTAGTGCCAATCACAGGCATCATTTGTGAAGGATGACGCAATAGCCAAGCAATCAAGATTTGATCCATAGACGCATTATATTTCTCCATCAATCCTTTAGCTACCTTGTGAATGCGTTGGATTTGAGCATCCTCCGAAGCTTGAAATAAGGCTCCACCTGCTACAGGCGACCAGATTTGTGGACGAATTTTATGCTGTAATAATTGGTCAAAAGTCCCATCATTAAAAGGCTGTAGATGCAATAAATGCGCCTCTACTTGATTGGTCACTAATGGAAAACGGCTATGCAATAAAGCAAATTGACTAGGCGTATAATTGGATACCCCAAAGGAACGTACTTTGCCAGCCTTTTCGAGCTGGGTAAAAGCTTCTGCTATCTCATCAGGATCAGATAACCAATCAGGACGATGTAATAACAATACATCAATGCGATCCGTCTGTATTTCTTTAAGGGAATGCTCTACAGAAGCAATAATATGAGCGGCACCAGCATCATAAGATTTGATACGATGTTCTGGGCGAGCATCACACATCATGCGAATACCACACTTGGTAATCAACTGCATTTGATCTCGCAATGCTGGACGTAAGGCAAGGGCTTTACCAAAATCCCCCTCTGTACTATAATCTCCATAAATATCTGCTAGGTCAAAGGTGGTGATTCCTAATTCCAAGCAGCCTTCAATCAAAGCCAAAATGCCTTGACTATCCAGTTTCGCTCCCCATTTTCCAATACGCATGGTACCAAAAATAATGGTGGAGCAATTCAGTTCTTCTAATGATTGTATCATATTGTATTTGTCGTATTTTT
>JAHDFT010000067.1:0-3345 GCA_020628015.1 Bacteroidota bacterium | reverse complement strand
CCATTACTACTAGCTTTTTTGCGATCATTTTTAAATTTATGATTACTAGGAGCCGCCTTGTAGCCCACATCATCAATAATAATCTTGGCGATAATATTCCGCATCACCTGAGAAGTACCAGCACCAATCGTTCCGACACGACAATCTCGATAGAAGCGAGCCATTGGATAAGCTTCGGTAAAGCCATTTCCACCAAATAAGTGGAGGCATTTAGAAGCAATCTCATTCACCTTTTCTGTCACCAATAATTTACCCATTGAACACAGCTTGACATCGTAGATATTATCAGCATATAAGCGACAACAATGGTAAACAAAGGATTTGAGGGCGGTTACTTCTGCTGACATGCGTGCAATACGGTGACGAATGACTTGGAAGCGATCTAGGGATCTGCCGAAAGCAGTTCTTTCTGAAAGGTATTGTAAGGTTTGGGCAAGTGCCAACTCCATACTACCAATTCCTGCTGGTAGAGCGACTAATCTTTCTAGTTGTAGACCATTCATGAGGTAATAAAAACCTTTACCTTCCTGCCCAATCAAATTACCAACAGGCACTTTGACATTATCAAAGCTCAATTCAGCCGTATCAGAACACCACCAGCCTAGTTTTTTGATTTTGCGAGCAGAAACGCCTTCCGCTTGTCGATCAATCACCAATAAACTCACCCCAGCAGCTCCCAAACTAGGATCTGTTTTGACTACTGTGACAATAAAATCTCCATAAACCCCATTGGTAATAAAGGTTTTAGAGCCATTGACTATATAGTGGTCTCCTTCTCGAATGGCTTTGGTTTGGATATTTTGAACATCAGAACCCGCACCTGGTTCGGTGATCCCTATAGCAGCAACCCATTCGCCAGAAATGATTTTAGGAAGGTATTTTGATTTGAGTTCCTCACTACCATACTTTAAAATATAGGTAGAGGACATGTATTGGGTAACTTGTTGCGTAATCGCAAAACCACCGCTACCCGTTTTTATAATTTCTTCATTAAAAATGACATCGTAGTAAAAGTCAAGTTCAGAACCACCGTATTTTTTAGGATAAGACAAGCCTAAAAAGCCCATATCCCCCATTTTTTTCCAAATATCACGAGGCGTTTTGCGCTCTTTTTCCCATTGTGGAATATGTGGTGTAGCTTCTTTAGCCAAAAAGTCTCTTAAACTCTGACGAAATAACTCATGTTCTGCTGTAAATTCTGGTATTTTGTATTGATCATGGGCAGGTTTGCCATCTAGGATAGATTGATAATCTTTATTGTCAATGGTCATTTTAGAGATGATCTCACACATAATCTCACTTGTTCCTCCACCAATTGGTCCAAGTCGATTGTCTCGATACATTCTTGCCATTGGATATTCTTCTGTAAAACCATAACCCCCAAACATTTGCAAGCACTTATCAGACACCTCTAAAGCCAATTCTGTACTCAATAATTTCGCCATTGCAGCTTCTTTGACGATGTATTCTTGACGGTCAAAACGCTGGCAGAGATCGTAATTGAACATTTTTAAAGCCATCGTTTCACTAGACATTTGGGCAATATCATGACGCAATACTTGGAAACGATTGATTTTTCTACCAAAAGCCTCTCTTTCGTCCATATAAGCCAAAGCCTTTTCAATTGCCAAATCTGCTGCTGCTACACCTGCTACTGCTAGAATGAGTCTTTCTAGGGCGAAGTGATGCATGATGTAAAGAAAACCGTTATTGAGTTCTCCTAGTAAATTTTCGGCAGGTACTTTGACATTATCAAAGGCAATATCCCCCGTGTCAGAAGCTCGCCAGCCTAGTGTTTCAATAGGATTGGCACTCAATCCTTCACTATTTCTATCTACAATAAATAAACTAATGCCCTTAGAACCTGCTTGAAAATCAGTTTTGGCTGCAACAATCAAGAAGTCGCTGTATACGCCATTGGTAATAAAGGTTTTGGCTCCGTTTAAAATGTAGGAATCTCCTTCTTTAACCGCCTTAGTTTGCATATTGGCAACATCAGAGCCACCATTAGGCTCGGTAATGGCTAGACAACCAAAAATTTCTCCTGCAATACCTGGTACTAGGTATTTTTGTTTTTGCGCTTCTGTTCCTTCCGAATTGAGGTGGGTTAAGGCTAGGAAGGGATGTGCTTGTATAGCGGCACCAAATCCACCCGAATTGACTTTAACTGTTTCTTCTAAAAAGATAACGGAGTAGAAAAAGTCTAGCTCTAATCCTCCATAAGCCTCTGGGAACATGAGTCCGAAATAGCCCATTTCACCCATTTTCTGGTAAATCTCTTTAGGAATACTGCCTTTTTCTTCCCATTCTTCAATATGGGGGGTGATTTCTTTCTTGCAGAATTCTTTTAATGAGCTGCGGAATAAGTCGTGTTCCTCTGTAAAATAAGAGTGTAAATGCTGCATGATTGGTTTTTTGGCGGTCAAATGAAAATACCATTACAAATTGCACACAAAAATACAAATTTGTTTAAGTAGAGCGGCAATAAATACACTATTTTATTTCTAATCCATCACTTACTTCTTTTTCAGCACAAAGTTACCCATATCAGCTGGGTGGAGGGATTGATAACCACCTAAAATAAGATGCTTGTGTTTATCAGAAACACCAGTATAATCAATAATTTGCTTGGTCTCTCCTTGAATTTTAGCTTTGAAATTGTAATTGATAAGTGGCTTATTGGAAACAAAGCCAGCTTCATCTATTGATGCTTGTTGACCACTACCAGCAGTTTGGTCATCTCCTAATTGACCAATAAGGACAAAAGGTTGAAATTTGCCCATTTTATGGATGCTCCATACATTGTAATAAATCAAAGCATCCACTTCAAATTCCTCATTTAGAGGGAGCGGATCAGGTAGGTCGGCTAGAATTTTTCCTCCAATAAAGGAAACGGTACTGCTCTTCCAATGTCCTTTAAAATTGGCAGAACGGTACTCTTGAGGAACTTGGTAATAAAAGTTGATTTCATTAGCCAATAATACCATTAGGATGCTAAAGAAGATAATTCCGAGTGTTTTAAAAAGAAACATGAGTCAGTTTGGTTAGTGCTTTATGTTGTCCTGATTTAAGGAACTAAATCTTGAACAACATGAGCTAGTTAGTTATTGGATCAAATAAATTTTGGTAAACTTTAATATAGACGTAAATGTAAGGTGAAAAGTGACGTATTAATGATAACTTGATTAATTATAATGATTCATTTCCCTCCGCAATCACATTAAAACTACCTGTTTCTCCATCCATGACCACCCAATCACCAGTTTGCAATTCCAATGCAGGAGGAACACAACCAATTGTAGGAATACCCAATTGTTTTAGGACAATAGATTCATTGCTTAGTAC
>JAHDFT010000066.1:13535-15743 GCA_020628015.1 Bacteroidota bacterium | reverse complement strand
GAGAAATTTGATCCTAGACGAGGCAAAAAACGTAGGCAATGCAGGGCATTGGCGAAGCTTTTTAACGAAGTATAAGGTTAAATTTATCAATCAAAATTGAACAGTTATTTTTTTGCTGTTCCTAATAAACTAACCTAATATTGTACTTATAATACAACCTCTACTACTATTGACATGACATTAAAATAATACACAGTTTAAATAAAGGCTTAATCAATCATTGATTGTTCAAAAATATTTGTCAAATAACAACATCCACCATTTATTATCTTATTAAAGTTTCACCAGTTCATTATTCATTATTAATGCTATCTAAGTAACAGCTAAAAAATAAATCGACATCTTATTGGTTAATTTGCCGCTATACTTCGTTAAAAAGCCTCACTGATGCTCGCATAGTCTACGTTTTTTGCCTCGTCTAGCTACAAATTAACCGAACAAATATGCCTAATTTATTTTTTGACTGTTACTAAACAACAAAAATGGTGATAACATTAGTTATTTTTCAGCATATTTATATAGTAATAGAACTCAAAATTAAATAGAGAAGTGGTATTATTACAATACACTTTTTCTATTAATTTCACATAAAAAATATATTTGGTAATGGAAAAATAAATACATTCATTTCACCATTACTCCTTAATTCCCCATCTTAAATTTGTTCACAATGTTAAACACACAATCATTATTTACTAACGAAGTACAAAATGCGTTTAGTGATTATTGCACTAGAAAGGAAGTTGATAAAAATATGGAGAGTATGTTACAATTCATGACGACTCATAATTTTATCACTAGTACTACTCGTAAGTACTACGTCATCAATCGGAAATTTGGTCAACGCAAAATAAAACGCAAAGCACAACGCTCAATAGCCATTAATGCTATCGCAGAAGAATTTAGAATGGATGAAAGTTCTATTCGGAACATCTTGAAAAAAACAGAACGAAAATATGCTCATCAATAACGCATATCTTTTGAATCTGCAAACATGGAAATAAGGAATGGATAGAAAACATCCTTTATTTCCATGTTTCTATTTATAGACTTACTATTTAGCCATTTTCACATCCCGTTTAAAAGAAGTAAAGGCAGCAAAAAAGCCACCCGCCATAAATAAATTAACAATAATCAAAATTGGCCACCATCCCAAATTCCAGTACATCAAAGCACCAAGTGTAACAATTTGGAGTATCGTTAATAGTAAAAATAAATATTTTAGGCGATTCGCATTAGGCTGTAGAAATATCATTCCTATAGTGCCTAGTACAAAAATGCCATACAGCATATAGGCCCAAATACGTTTACTTTCTACATTAACCGTATTTACTTGAAAATCAAGTGCCAATAATATCGTCACACAAAGCATTAATATTCCTAAAATCAAAGAATCTCGCTTTGCCTTCACCACTACTTTTTTAGGCTTTTCCACAACAGCTTCCGTTTCTGCTGGATTAATTGCTGTATTGTTTGTATTGTCTGTCATATTGTAGTCATTGATTTTTTTTATAAAATAGTAGAAAAATTTAGCTATCCATTGTATATCCCTAATTGATAAACCATTCCCTAAAATTACAAAAATCTAGGTATTTTGAAAGCTTTAGTAATCTCGAAAAATGCTCAACAAGTAGCCCATATTGTTTGTTCTAGTGTTTTTGACTTAGATTTTGCATTATCTTTGTGACCTCTAAGCGTGGCGAATGGTCTTAAACACAGAATTTTTCAATTAAATACATTGCAAATTACGGAACAAATGAACAATAAATTTACAATGTATTATAAATAGTACATCACATTTATGAGTCAAACAGTAGCATTCAAACAATATATTGACGAAGGGTACCAATGTAAAGGTGATTACATTGTCATGGGTACTGCAATGTTAGACGGAGAAGCAGTCAATGAGACACTTGTAAAAGTGCCTTTAAAATCATTGAACCGACATGGATTAATTGCAGGAGCAACTGGAACAGGAAAAACAAAGTCTTTACAGCTCTTATCTGAAAGCCTTTCAGACAAAGGCGTTCCTGTATTATTAATGGACTTGAAGGGCGATTTAAGTGGATTGGCGCAACCTGGTAAAGATCACCCAAAAATTCAAGAAAGACATGAAAAAATTGGGCTTCCTTATGAACCAAGTGGCTATCCAATCGAATTTTTAAGCCTATCTGATGAAAAAGGAGCCAGATTACGTGCTACAGTTTC
>JAHDFT010000066.1:2600-13435 GCA_020628015.1 Bacteroidota bacterium | reverse complement strand
CTAGAACAACAAGGCGCAGAACGCTTTTTTGGAGAAGAATCTTTTGAGGTAGATGATTTGCTACGTAGAGATAAAGAAGGAAGAGGTTATTTATCTGTTATTCGACTAACCGACATACAAGATCGACCGAAGTTATTTTCTACTTTCATGCTCTGCCTACTAGCAGAAATTTACGCCAAATTCCCAGAACAAGGAGATGCGGACAAACCAAAATTGGTCATTTTTATTGATGAGGCACACCTTATTTTTGACAAAGCTTCTGATGCATTAGTAGACCAAATCGAAAGCATTGTCAAATTGATTCGTTCCAAAGGAGTAGGCTTATTCTTTGTAACGCAAAATCCAGCAGATATTCCTGATGCGGTATTGAGTCAATTGGGTATGAAAGTACAACATGCATTGAGAGCTTTTACGGCTAAAGATCGTAAAGCCATTAAATTGGCGGCGCAAAATTATCCAATTACTGATTGGTATGATACTGCTGAGGTCATTACTGCACTTGGAATTGGAGAGGCTTTGGTAACAGCACTAGACGAAAAAGGTCGCCCTACTCCACTAGCTGCGACTCTACTTCGTGCGCCTCGCTCTAGGATGGATATTTTGACCGATGCAGAAATTGATGATGTTGTGGATAGTTCTAAGCTGGTACCGATCTACAATAAAGAAATTGATCGAGAAAGTGCTTATGAAATCTTAAGAGCTAAAATTCAAGCGATGGAGCAGGCTCAATATGAAGAGCAGGCTTATGATGGTGAAGAAGAAAGTAGCAAAAAGTCTTCTTCCAAGAAAAAAGCAGCTAAAGAGGAGCCAGGATGGTTAGAGTCTTTGTCTAAAAATACGATGGTTAGACAATTGGGAAGAACTGCGATGCGAGAGGTGACCAGAAGTTTACTAGGTGTATTAGGGGTTCGCAATACTAGAAGGACTACCAGAAGAGGTGGTGGTGGCTGGTTTTAATAAATCACAATAACGAATAACACTTTTAGAAGGGTGTATTGAGGACTTTAACCCTTGATACACCCTTCTTTTTTATCTATCAAAAGTAAAAAAACCTTTGATTTATGGGTTTGCCAAAACGCCCAATATTATAGTCATGCCTATAAAACAAAAAAACCTCTAGACAAATAGAATTGCCTAGAGGTATAAGTAGTAGTATTGTTCAGAATAAGAGCTATGAAAGCATAGCGTCTGTTGGTTTCTTAATAGTAGTTAAAATCAGGCTTATTTTATCACTTTAGTATTATAAGTTTCTTCTCCTGCTTTTACTTGAATAAAATAAACACCCTTTGACCAATCTTGCGTATTTAAAGTTATTTCTTGTTGATGCTGAGGATCATTTTGAGTATACCGATCAATCAACTGTCCATATACATTGTATACTTCAATATGCAATTCCTTGGTCTTATTCGCCTGCTTAAATTTAATCGTTCCTTGTAGCAAATCATCAAAGGGAATTGGGTAAAAATTCGCTTCCAATACAGGATTATCCAATATAGCATTATTGACTAAAGGTGTTCTAAGATCTGTTTTGCCTGTTTGATTTGGGTGAAGGTATTCAATAAATAATTGTGGCGATTTACAAGCAGCCATTTCATAAGCATAAGCATTTCTTGCAGGCGCACTACTATTCGTGGATACATTCGTAAATAAAAAGGACAAGGCCCCACTATATCTCCAATTAGGATGGTCAACAACCAACTGAATTAAATTGGCTAAATTAGGCGTGTCATACTTCCGCTCTCCTATCCATCGAGGTATATTTTGCCAATTGGTCATTTGGGTGATATAAGTTCGGCTTGTCAATTCATTTGGTCCAATTGGTGTATCATCATAATTCGCTGCATCCCCTGCTTCTACTTTAATTGTCAAATTTCGAGCAGTAGCATCCGTATCTCCTGAAGCAGTAAAACGGATAAAGGCATTCGTAACAATTGCTCCAGGAGGTAGAGCGATACGGTCAAAACGCAATCCAACCCCAACTTGGTTACTTGTATTATGTGCTATTGGAAAAGCAGTAGCAGTATGGGTATCTAAGTCCCCACCACTCTCTTCAATCACATCACCCGATTGATTGTGAATTCTAGTCCATATCTTTTGTTTCAAACTTGTTTGACTATCCAGCCCAGCCATCCTAGCCGCCTTAATGACTGCATTATAAGCATTAATCTTACCATACCCTACATCATCCGATTTATACATATCTAAGCTAGGATCACTTGTATATAACCCTCCATTCTCTCCATGATAATAATCGTATTTATGAATTTTATCACAAGTAGACTTCAAAATATCCTGCAACTCCTGATTGGTTGCATTTGGATAGACATTTAGTACCAAAGCTGCCACTCCTGCCGCTAAACTTGCCGAAGCAGAAGTCCCTTGAAAAAAGTGCGGATAACTATTGGGATTTTGATGTCCTGTAGTAATCATATCCGAACCAGGAGCCACAAGATCTACTTTCCAATTTCGGTTACTCCCTTTACATTTAATCTTCAAGCCAATATCATCATTCAAATCACAGCCCTCTTCAGGATGCTTGCGCTCATTATGTTGTGTACTCCAACCTACAGCCAGTACATCATCAACATTAGCAGGAAAACAACTATCGTGATTATAGCCATAATTCCCAGCAGAAATAACCACCAAAGTTCCCTTTCCAGCTCGTCCATTTTTCGATACATCTTCGATGGCATCTTTGACATTTTCACAAGCAGCAAAAGCATAGGGCAATAAAATAATGTCGGCTTGTTTATCATAAGCAGCTTTGGTAATGGCATCAGCAATGGTCAAACAATTCGACATCTGGATTTTGCGCCAACCTGTTTCTCGTTTGGTAAAGCGTACATCTATTAGATTGCATCTGTTATAAGCCACCCCACTAATACAATTTGTATTTCCAGAAGCATTTGGATTAGCTGCTATAATACCTGCACAACGTGTTCCATGCTTCAGCGGAAAAGGGTTACTAGGAATTGTAGTAGGATTTACAGGTGTCAAGCCTCCTCCAGCAGTCAAAACTTCTTGGTCAGACAATAAATTATAGGACTCGGGTTCTGCTATTGCTTGATCTCCAGATTCTTGAATTGACCCCAAGAATTTAATTCCTCCCACTACATTAGGATCATAAGGAAGGACAGTTCCCCCACTAGATGAAGTTGTTGTTGTATTACTAGATTCCTCCCATAAATTCAGCACAGATGAGACAGTCAAGGCATTATGTCCACTATAAATACCATCATCTAATATGGCAATTTTAGGTTTATTTAGTGGATTAATTTGAAGTACATTGTCTATATAATCCCAAGCTTTAGGCGCATCGACTCCAGCCCCCTCTACAATACGTGAAATGCCTCCATAACTACCATCACTATGCAAGGCCCACTGTTTGTCAGATATAGCATAACCTTCTTCTGTTATACAATCTGTATCCGTATCCACACTTTGTGGTAAAAGCTGTACCATAAAATTGGGACAGGCATAATTGATCATGAGATTTGTTGTAACATCTGTACTCAAGGAGTTTGCTAAATTCATACAATTAGTACTGGCAAAATTCGTTATTTTAAGCACAAATTCTTGTGGATTTCTTTGAGGTACAGAATTATCAATTGTAACCCCATTAAAACCAGCAATGGCATTTTGTAAATGGGTAATTGTATAACCACTTTCTAGTTTGACAATCACTTCATCAGTAGGAATCACTAACTGTGTTGAGTCATCTTTAAAAACAGGATAACTAAAACGTATATTATTATTATTGTACAAATTGTTAGTCAATACATCTACGTCTGTTGCTCCTTGAAGATGAATCAATACATAGTCTTTTCCAAATTCTAAATCAGCTTGTGTTATATTGGGATAACCTGCTAATTCTTGACTTAAAATTGCTTGTTTTTGTGATTTACTCAAACCAGGCTCAAAATGAATAATAATGGTTTCATCACTTGGTATGAGTTTTTTAACAATATCTTTATAATTATAAAAGTCAGGTAAATTATCATAATTTGCGCCATAAGAGTTTGTAGGTCGAGTCAATGATAATGATAATAAAAATAGGGTAAAAATGATGTATTTTGAGTAGTACATAATAGGTAAACTTGGTAATTGGTTATGGATATAAATTGAAAGATGATAGCTAAATATTGCTTGCTAAGTAGCTTCTAAATAAGTGTTATCCGCAGCAATCTTCAATGGTAGCTACAATGGCTGCTCCTGTTTGACCGCCGTCACTATAGCATTGAGAAAAATTAATTTTGATGCTTCCAATATAATCCTTAACATCTCTGGATTTATCTACATAAAGCTTAACATATATTCCTGTACAATTGGTAATATGCGTTGTAGAAGGATCTGCATCTAATAATTCATCCTCAAAATGAAAGCATCTTTGAGTAGTAGGCAGATTAATAAGCCCATCTGATCCTAAAAGACCGTTTAGACTTGCAGGATCAAATGTCTCAATGTCTGTAGTAATCCGATAATATTCCAAGATGTAGCCTATTCCATCATTACAGGTATCCGTCCAACAGATTTCCGCTTCATCATCCGAGACTGTGATATTGTAGCCACAGGCCATTGGGTCAGGCATAGCTCTAGTAGTTGATGTTAAACAATACATCAGAAAAAGAAGAAACAATAGTCGTTTATTCATAATAGTGATATTGGTGTTTTAATCAGAGTTAAATACTGGTTTTTTTTGATTTCTTGACTAGGATATATGACGATTTGAGATCTTAATTTTTGTTGCAACTTATTGTATATCAATTATTTATTTTGGATGAGCGCACATTGCATTAACCATATTTTTGGGTAGTTTGGTTCCAGTTATAGACTGAAAATCAGATCAAAAATCAAGCTTTTTTTTACTTATTTCCATTACATTTTTACCGCCTTATTAATTGACGAAAAGATTCAAATTAATATAGGTACAAAGTACTAATTATCCAATAATATTTTTCTTGTTTTCTTATTTTTGTGTAAAAGCTTGATATATAATAGCCTTGCACGTCATTTATACATCACTTTATAATTGATAAATTAATTACTTGTTTTTTTATCTTTATCTATGATGGGCTTAGTTATTAAATTATACTAAGTAAGGAACAGTAAAAAAATAACTGTTCAATTTTGATTGATAAATTTAACCCTATACTTCGTTAAAAAGCCTCGCCAATGCCCTGCATTGCCTACGTTTTTTGCCTCGTCTAGGGTCAAATTTCCCTAACCAAAATTTGTAAACTTATTTTTCACTTGTTCCTAACAGTTAAAAAATTTTTGTATAAAATTTCTGGTTTGAAAAATAGTAAAATCATTCAATTGCTTCAAAAGTTAACGACTACAGATTTAGATCAATTTCATTTGTTTCTACAATCTCCGTTTTTTGTAGCAAAAGGTAGTAATGAATTAGCACTTTTTGAATATTTGATGCAGTTATATCCTAAGTTTGAAGATAAGGCTATAGAAAAATCCTTTGTCTTTAAGCAGCTTTTTAAGGGGAAAACCTACAAACCCATTAAGATGTATCAATTAATGAGTAGCTTGGTAAAGCTGCTTGAAGAGTTTATTTTACATCAAAATATAAAGACCCAAAAATACGAGCAACAAATTAATAATGAGCTGGTATTATATGATTATTACCAACAATTTGGAATAGCAAAATGGGTAAAAGCTCAGGAGAAAAAATTATTAACTATACAAGAAGAAGTCCCCTTTAAAAGTACAAATTATTATTATCACCAATATCAAACTGTTGAGCGAATCGTTCGTTTTGATAGTTATGTCAATAAAAGACGTTCCAATATCCCACTCTCTGAAGTGGTAGATAATTATAGCATTTATTTTTGTACCAATTTATTAATTCTCCTAAGCCTACATTATGTAGATCAAAACATTTACCAAGAAATTGATGCCATTCCTAATATAGAAGCTGTAGATCACCTACTTGCCTTATTCAAAGTGGAATCCGCCATCCCTATTCAAGTACATCGCCAAGCGATTCGTATGTTGCAAGAGCAATCAGAGGAACAATATCACATTTTCAAAGATTTATTACGCCAACATCTAAGTCTATTTCCTTTTACAGAGGCACGCAATCTATTAACTTATGCTCGTAGTTTTGCCAATCGACAAATGGGAAAAGGAAAACACGAATATCGACAGGAATATTTTGAATTGTATCAGTTGGGTATTAATAATGAAATATTATACTATGATGGCAAAATGTTAGCTGCTGATCTTAAAAACATTGTAGCCATTAGCCTTTTATTGGAAAAATATGATTGGGCAACACAATTTGTAGAAAGTCATAAAGAACGTATTTGGGGAGATAATAGTGCGGAAATTTATCACTTTAACCTAGCAGAAATCGCCTTCAAAAAAGGAGATTATAAGGAGGCACTAGATTTGATTTATGCCTATAATTTCGCTGATTTATTTTATGAACTGAGTGCTAGACGTTTGGAATTAAAAATTATGTATGAGCTAGAAGAAGACATGGTTTTAGATTCCAAAATGAATGCTTTTAAAGTATATATTTATCGCAATAAGGTACTGTCTACTTCATTAAAGCAGCAGAATGGCAATTTTATTAAAGTATTGAGTCGTTTGACTAGAACCATTCCAGGTAATCCCAAACATATTGAAAAAGTGGAAAAGTCTCTAAGTAATCTAGGCTTAGTTGGCGAACGTCGATGGTTGAAAAATAAAATTGCTATTTTAAAAAAATAGGGAAAAATAGGTTTGTATATACTAGACTTGTGTTTCTGCTAGAGCTGCTCGAATCCTTAGCAAGCGATCTAGTAAAGGAGCTAGTTGATTTAGGGGCAACATATTGGCTCCATCTGATTGCGCCTTACTAGGATCGGGATGCGTTTCGATGAACAAACCATCTACGCCAACTGCTACAGCAGCCTTAGCAATGGTTTCGATCAATGCAGGCTTACCTCCTGTCACCCCTGATTGTTGATTGGGTTGTTGTAGGGAATGTGTGCAATCCATAATGACTGGCACCTTAAAGCTTTGCATGTGTGGAATATTCCGAAAATCGACAATTAAATCTTGATAGCCAAAAGTGGTCCCTCGTTCTGTTAACCAGACTTGATCATTACCTGACTGCCGCACTTTTTCGACCGCAAATCCCATAGCTTCAGCTCCCATAAACTGTCCCTTTTTGATATTGACCGTTTTGCCCGTTTTGGCTGCTGCAACAATTAAGTTGGTTTGCCGACACAAAAAAGCGGGGATTTGTAATACATCAACAAATTCGGCAGCCATCACTGCTTCATGTGTTTCATGAATATCTGTTGTAGTAGGAATATCAAAAGTTTTGCCTACTTTTTCAATGATTTTCAAGGCCTTTTCATCTCCAATTCCCGTAAAAGAATCTAAACGAGAACGATTCGCTTTGCGATAAGAGGCTTTGAAAATATAGGGAATATTCAAATGATCGCTTATTGCTTTACAAGTTGCAGCAATCGCCATACAGCTTGCTTCTGACTCAACAGCACAAGGACCAGCAATGAGGAAAAATGGCTTCATAAGTGGGAGTTAATAAAGTGGCAATCCTAATAAACGATTTTAAATCAACAGTTTACAAGATTTGGCATTAGTGTTGTTATATATTATAAGTCGTTGATGTCTACATCCAATTATTGAAAGAAAAAGAAAAAATGCTTATTTTAACAACCAAAAATACCTTAATATTGTAAATATATAGGTCTTTGCCAATAAATAGGAGTTGTTTGGGTTATTTTTTGCTGATAAAGATAATATCCCAAATAATCTTTATGCATTTGCTATACTTAAGTAAAGAGTAAAAAATAAGTTCCCGATTTTGATTAGGCAAATTGGACACTAGACGAGGCAAAAAACGTAGGCGATGCAAGCATCGGCGAGGCTTTTTAACGAAGTATAGGGTTCAATTGGTCAATCAAAATGAGGAAGGTATTTTTTTACTGTTACTTAGCTCAAACAATTCATATAAATCAAACAAAGTGATTTCACAAATTGCCTGTCCGGTCTGTGCAAAATTCGCTGAAAAAATAGATGTAATCGAAGCTTCTGCACCAGTAACCTTCAAAATACACCATAGTGTATCCACGATTAATCCTGCGGATTGGGATCATCTCTTAGATTGTAAGCTGATATTTCTGCGTAGAGAATACCTTTTGGCTTTCGAACGAAGTCACCAAGATGTAATGGCTTGTCGTTATATTGTAATGTATCAAAAGGATATAGCAGTAGGCTTAGTCTTCTCGCATATTCTTCTAGTAGATCAACCATTTCTGCAATTTGCCGAGAATGTTTCTACAGATGCTTCAAGTTGTGTCAAAGTTCGTTCAAAAGTAGAACATTGGGTGCAAGATCACCTGATTAATCAATATCAATTCGGTGTATTGGTTGTTGGTAATTTATTTTTGACAGGCGAACATGCCTTTGTTTTTCATCCACATACAGGAGCCAATAAATTCTATACCACACTAGAAAAAGCCATTAACAAAATTATAGCAGATTATCGTTTTCCTAATGGTAAAACGATTTCTATGGTCTTGATTAAGGACTTTGCTCCAGACAAAAAAGGCATTGTAGACCTTTTCCTCAACGAAAACTTCCATCAAATACAGTCAGAGCCTGATATGGTACTGGATATATGGGACAATTGGCACAGCTTTGACGATTATTTAAAGGCAATGTCTTCCAAGTATCGGGTTCGGGCAAAACGGGTGATGAAGAAGGGAAAACCACTAACCCGTACTCCTCTTTCCTATGAACAAATTAAAGATCATCAAGCGATTATCCATTTACTTTATCAATCTATTGCTAGAGAATCTGATTTTAATCTCGGCTACTTGGAGCCTACCTATTTTGCCAATCTCAAAAAAGAGATGGGTGACTCCTTCCAAGTCACCTTATACACCCTAAATGATCGCCCTGTAGGTTTTACTTCTTGCTTTATTACACATGAAGGTTTGGATGCTCATTATGTGGGCTATGTAACAGATCTCAATCGCCAATATGCGATCTACAACAATATGCTATATGATTTAATTCACATTGCTATAGATCATAAATGTAAGCAACTCTCCTTCGCTCGTACTGCAACAGAGATCAAAAGTACAGTAGGAGCTAAACCACAGGATTTATATCTCTATTTTAGACATGAAAATAAGGTAATGAATAAAATTTTAAGTCGTTATGCAAAAAACTTTGTAAAGGCAGATTATGTATTAAGAAATCCATTGAAAGAAAAATAATTAAAACATTAACATAAATAATACTATTACACCCCTTCATACATTTGATTATTTATATTTTTTAATTAATTTTAGGTACGATTCTATAAATTAGCACTATATTAACATTAACGAAGTATAACATTTGAAGAACAGTAAGTTAATACATTTATTAAAGAAACTTAATCTATCCGAGCTGAAGCAATTGCGTTTATTTTTGCAATCTCCCTATTTTGTCACAAAAAATAGTAAAGAACTAAAACTCTTTAATTATTTACTGGAACAATATCCTGATTTTCCAGAAAAAGCTATAGAAAAAGAGGGGGTATTCAAGCACTTATTTAGTGAGCGTACTTATAAGCCGCTCAAGATGTATCAATTGATGAGTAGTTTAGCAAAATTGATTGATGATTTTTTGGTTTATCAAACTATGAAAGCTGATGACCAAGAAACTCAAATTAGAAGAGCATTATTATTATATGAAAATTATCAACGTTTTGGGATTGAAAAATGGATGCGAGCGCAAGAAAAAAAACTAGATACGCTTCAAAAACAAAATCCCTTTAGAAGTACAGATTATTATTATCATCAATACCAAATCATTAGTAAAATAGGTAAATTCAGTAGTTATGCTAATGACCGTCGTTCCAATATTCCTATACTAGATATTTTCAATAATTACAATATCTATTTTTGTAGTAATTTGATGTCCTTATTGTGTATGCATTATACAGATCAACAGATTTTTCAAGCCATAGATGCTTTACCTAGCATTGAAGAAATAGATGTCTTATTGAATTTGCTGAATGTACAAGAAATTCCCAATATAAAAGTTTATCGCCAAGCTATCCGAATGTTCCAAACAACATCAGAACAGAGTTATCAAGACTTTAAAAGCCTTTTGCATCAACATTTGCAATTATTTCCGATGGATGAAGCTAGAAACCTTTTAATTTATGCCCAAAATTTTGCTCAAAGTCAAATTAGACAAGGAAAAACTAACTATAGACAAGAGTATTTTGATTTATATCAACTAGGCTTAAAGAACAAAATCCTTTACTATGATGGTAAAATTCCTCGTCCTCACCTCAAAAATATTATTTCTATTAGTCTTTTACTAGAAAAATATGATTGGGCAAAAGCTTTTCTGGAAGCACATCGTTATTTGATTTGGGGGAAAGATAGTAAAGAAGTTTACCAATTCAATCTGGCACAAATTGCTTTTGCCCAGAGTGATTATGACACAGCTCTAAGCCTAATTAGCCATCAACATTTTGAAGACCTATTTTACGAATTGACTGCCAGACGCATGGAACTAAAAATCATGTATGAATTGCAAGAAATCCTCGTTTTGGAACCTAAATTACATGCTTTTAAAATGTATATTCATCGTAATAAAGTATTGTCTAAACACTTGAAAACACACAATAATAACTTCATAAAAATATTGAGTCGATTGACCAGAACCATCCCTAAAGAACCTAAACAACTAGAAAAGCTAGAAAATGCCCTTCAGAAAATGACTAAGCAGGTGGTGGATGAACGATGGTTGTGGGAGAAGGTGGAGGATTTGAGGTAGTGGACATATTAGGACGCTTACGAAAG
>JAHDFT010000066.1:0-2500 GCA_020628015.1 Bacteroidota bacterium | reverse complement strand
CGAACCCAAGCATATGGAACGCCTCAATCGTGCTTTTGCCAAAATGAAAAGTGTCACAGAAAAAAAATGGTTGATAGAAAAGATGGATTTATTAAAACAAAATGAATAATCATCCCTTTTTTAAAAAATATTGATGATATAAAGTAAAAAAAGAAGTAGAAGCAACTTTGGCATATTATTTTATCAAAGAAATCCTTAACTTCGCAATCCTTAAAAGCTTTTAAGGCTTTGGATAGATCAAAAACAAATAAACTAACAGATATTAAACGTTAATAAAATACGCATGACTGCAACAATTGACATGGATTATATTGCCCAATCCATTAAAACCTATTTGGACAAGGCATTTGCTGAAAATAGAATTGGTAAGCAATTGTATGAGATGGCAAGTGCCACTACAGTAAAAAACATTAAGGCTTGGGTCGAAGATGAAACGATCAATCAGATTTCTCCTAATTATCGTCAGGGTTTATTAGCTGCTGTGGAAGCTGGTAAATGGGAAGAAATCGTTAATGCCTACTGGAAAGCGTTGAGCTTTGGAACAGGAGGTATTAGAGGAATGATGGCTTTTGATAAGGCTTCTATCATTCAATTAAAAGAGAATGGATTGGATGCGCCTATTTTGAAAGGGCCTAATACCATTAACAATATTGTCTTATTGAAAACCTCTGCTGGTGTTGCCAAATTTGGCAATGAAAAAGGCTATAACAGAATTGTTATTGGTTATGATAGCCGAGTAAGAGGAAAGGATTTAGCGATTGATATTGCACGTTTATTTATCGCTTATGGGTTTACGGTCTATCTTTTTGATGCTCCTTGTCCTTATCCAGAGGTTACTTTCGCCATTCCTCATGAAGGGATTAAGGCACATATGGGCATTCTGGTTTCTGCCAGTCATAATGATTATCGTTACAATGGTTACAAACTCTCTTGTGGCAACGGCTCTCAATTTGATCCAGAAGAAAGACATGAGATGTATAATGACTACATCAAAACGGCTCAGTTTAGTGATATGAAATTAGCGGATACAAGTCAATTGAATGATAATCAACTCTATTTCTTAGGTGGAGGAAGCCCACTAGAAGGTTTTGATTATTTTGGTTTAGAGAAAAACTTGATTGATATACACTTGGCACATCAGAATCATGTAAAAAAATTCTTATTACTCAATAATGGTAAAGAGAAGTGTTTGAGTATTGGTTTTTGTGCTTATCATGGTGCTGGAAAAGTAGTCGTGCCTAGTTTATTGAAGGAAGTCGGCTTTGAGGAGGTCAATTCGATTACCTATAACGGCTTGAATGATCTAAATGGCTTATTCCCATCTTTCAATAGTGATCCAGGTATGGAGCGACAACCTGATCCAGGTGATCCTAGAGCTGCGGCAATTGCGGTTGAAGGTTATAAACATGACTATCCAAAAAAATGGCGACATACAGACATTATTTTAAGTACAGATCCTGATGCGGATCGTTGTGGGGTCATTGTTCGAGTACCTTCCTATTTGAAGGAAGATTATGATGGGGAAGACTTTGTGTTATTGTCTGCTGATGAATTGTGGTCTTTATTATTGTGGTATCGCCTCAAATTTGACCGTCAAATAGATCGAAAACAAAGTTTCATCGTTCTCTCGCACACTACTACAGATTGCATCACCAAAATCGCTTTAAAATACGGCTTAGGTGTCATTAAAACATGGGTAGGTTTTGCTTCTTTATCTGCTTCAGTAAGACTTTCTTGGGATGGTAAACTAGATTACACCATTAAGGAAGGACGCAGTAAAGATTATCAAGAATTACAGCACCCTATTATATATGACATCCACAATATGGATGATCGACGCATCAATAATATTGGGGCTTTTGAGCAAAGTAATGGCTTTACCATACTAGGAAAACCACCTAAAGACAAGTACTCTATGGGTACTGATGGGCATGTTAGGGACAAAGATGGTACTTTTGCTGCCATTTTGATGGCAGAAGTCGCAGAATGGGCTAAACAGAGTGATACAACCATTTTTGAGCTATTAGATAAATACATTTACCTCGATCCAGATATTGGTCTATATGTCAACTACTATGAGCCTGATCCGATGGATGGAGAATACCCAGGTATTAGAGGAGATGAGGTGAAAAAGGCCATCTTATTACGTGCCTTGGCTCTTTATGCAAAAGCACAAAAAGAAACGATTTCTATTGGTGATTTTGAGGTCAAATCTTCGATTATTTATCGAACAGGAAAATATGATCACGTTTATCCTCCTACAGATACTTTCCAGTTTCCTGATGAAGGGATTCGTTTCTATTTCGATGAGGAATTACAAAGCCACTTAACGATTCGACCTTCAGGAACAGGAAATGCCTTGCGTTTCCACGTACAATTGCATCAATATGTGAATAACCAAAATGTCCGCAGCCAGAAAAAGGTCTTAAGAGCTAAGGCCAAGGGTATTGTGGATGATTTACGTAACTTATTGGATGCACCTAGAGAGAATAATTATTAA
>JAHDFT010000065.1:5338-15880 GCA_020628015.1 Bacteroidota bacterium | reverse complement strand
TAATAATACACTCAATTAACAGTAAGTCTCAGATAATACCATCCTTCCTCCATATACTAAACCCAATCCCCCCACCGTTACTACAAAAACACAACCATTCTATCAATCAAACACCAATTAATGAAATTCAACCTATTTTTAGTTCTAGCAATCACATGTATTTTTGTAAATTGTTCAAGAGAGGAGGATGGAGATGATGTCTTTAATGACGATACCCCATTTTCAGCAGCCGAACTGAGTATATTAAATCAAGTACTTGACCTCAAAGCCAATCCCTTTAACTATGCCGAGCCAGACCTACCAGAACATTATAATGGTGTAGAAGCAAATGACTCAGACAATACACCTGAAATAAATCCCATTACTAATATGGGTGCAACACTAGGAAGAGTATTGTTTTATGATAAAAGTTTATCAGCTAACAATACCATTTCCTGTGCCTCTTGTCATCAACAAAGCATGGCTTTTTCTGATACGGCTAAGTTCAGCATAGGTTTACATGGAGAACGAACCCGACGAAACTCTATGACCTTAGTAAATGGTCGGTTTTATGAAAATGGACGATTTTTTTGGGACGAAAGAGCTGAAACCCTTGAAGAACAAGTATTGATGCCCATTCAAGATCACATAGAAATGGGATTGGAATTAGAAGAATTGGAAGACAAGCTTCAAACATTAGATTATTATGAAATATTGTTTGAAAAGGCTTTTGGGGATGCAACAATTAGTTCAGATCGCATAGCAAAAGCATTATCGCAGTTTATTCGTTCTATTGTTTCGGTCAATTCCAAGTTTGACAAAGGATTTATTGCCGCAGGTTTCCCAAAAGATGAAGAACAAATGCCTGATTTCTCCAATTTTACCGCACAAGAAAATCTAGGCCTCGACATATTTTATAGAGGTCGCAAAGGAGGTACTTGTTTGTATTGTCATGGCACCCCACAGCATGTCAATGACGAAGCCAAAAACAATGGACTCTCCTTGAATTATTCAGATAAAGGGAAGGGAGAAATTACTGGAAATCCAGATGATAATGCCTTATTCAAAGTCCCTACTTTAAGGAATATCGCCAAAACGCCGCCCTATATGCATGATGGCAGGTTCAAGACCTTAATGGAGGTGGTTGATCATTATAGCGATAATGTCCAACATCACGCCAATCTTAATTTCCGCTTAGGCACGCTTGATGATGGAGCAGCAGGTGAGATGGAAGTATTGCGATTGAAATTGACACAAACCGAAAAAGAAGCTTTGGTCGCTTTTTTGCATACTTTGACGGATGAGGAGTTGTTGGTGGATGAGAAGTATAGTGATCCGTTTAAGTAATAAGAATAAAGATAATTAGCACTACTAATTTTGTAAACATATTGGTTATAGGTATGTTGTATAATTAGTAGTGTTTAAAAAATCAAATATGTCGAAAAAAGCACAAAAACCTATTATTTTACGTCCTAAGTCGTGGGAAGAATTACAAGGCTACTTATATAATGATAGCTGGTCCAAGTACCTCAAACGCTTTCGTTCTCCTTATTTGTATCGAGGGATGGAAGACATTAACTATGACCTTTCGACCAGTTTGAATCGGCTAGGGGAAACCCATTTAGAACGCCACTTGATTCGTAATTTTCGAAAATATTCTCAGTTGAGAGATGAAGCCAATCAGTCGATCTGGAATTGGTTGGCATTAGCTCAACACCACGGTTTACCCACTCGTCTACTAGACTGGACTTACTCGCCTTATGTAGCCCTTCACTTTGTTACCTCCGACTTTACCAAATTTGACCGAGATGGCATTATTTGGGCGATTAATTACGTCGATGCCATTGATTTTTTACCCGACCAATTAAAAGTCATCATTCAAAAAGAAGGCTCTCATATTTTTACCGCAGAGATGCTTGATCGAGCCGCCCAGTCCCTAGAACAATTGACTCAGCTCAAAGATGAAGTTTTCCCTGTTTTCTTCGAGCCGCCTTCCATTGATCAAAGAATCGTGAACCAATATGCCGTATTTTCTATGATGTCTGATCCTAATACCCTTATAGGACAATGGTTGGAAGCCAAGCAAACCAGTTATTTCAAAATTATTATTCCCAAAGAAATGAAATGGGAAATTAGGGATAAACTCGATCAATCTAATATTAATGAACGGGTACTATTTCCAGGTTTGGATGGTTTGGCCATTTGGTTAAAAAGGCATTATAAGGACATTAGAAATTCCTAAATTATTATATGCAAACACTTTATTACTTCTTCATCAAACCCAAAGCATCATTAACCTCCTCCACAGGCAATTTACAGGTCTTTTGCTGACAAACATAAATCATGGTTTTATTGGGACGAAGTTTGTTTTTGAGTAAACTTAATGTTCCCTCAGATTTTCCACCAGAAAGTAAGACATACGGTAGATAATGTTGATCCAATTCCTTGCGTTTTTGCTCATAATCTTTGCCTAAAATCGCTATTTCATAAGGTTCTTGGATAAAATAGGTCATTAAAATCGCCCAATTAGAATAAAAAGGAGGTTGATTCAATAAGTCATCATAAACATTGACCAACATTTGCCTAGATTTTGCCAAATAATCTTTGTTGTAATAATAAGTCCCCACCAAATACAAAGCCTTCGCCATAGACGAATTAGAGCTGGGAATCACATTATCCGAAACCTCCATTTTTCTAGCAATCAAAGCCTTATCTAGTGTAGATGTATACATAAACATGCCTGATTCTTCGTCAAAAAAGTATTGTAAAGTATAATCAGTTAAACCCTTCGCTTTTTCCAACCATTGTTCATCAAAAGTTGCTTGGTATAGGGCTACAAAGGCTTCTATAGTCAAACTATAATCATCCAAAAAAGCATTGATAGTTGATTTGCCTCCTTTATAATTCCGATTCAGTCGAAAATCAGTCTGCATACAGTTTTCTACTAGGAAATGGGCATTTTTGAGGGCTTTTTTCAGGAAAGCTGGCTCATCAAATACTCGATAGGCATCAACATAACCCTTCAACATCAAAGCATTCCAAGCGGTTAAAATCTTATCATCTAAACCTGGTCGAATGCGTTTGGCTCGGTAATCAAAAAGCTTTTCTTTTCCTCGTTTCATGACTTTCAATAACTCCTCCTCATTGATTTGTAATTTAGTAGCCACCGATTGATCATTATTTTTTCGATGCAATATATTTTTATGATGTTCCCAATTTCCTCGCTCTGTAATATTATAATAAGTATTGAAGATTTTTGCATCTGTTGTGCCTAGTAAATCTATAATTTCTTGCTTGGTAAAAACATAAAACTTCCCTTCTTCTCCTTCACTATCTGCATCCAAAGAGGAATAAAAACCACCATTAGGAGCAGTCAATTCTCGTTCTACAAATTCTAAGGTTTCGTAGACGATTTTTTTATACAAGGGATTTTTGGTCAGTTGATAAGCCTCTGCATACAAACTCACCAATTGCCCATTATCATACAACATCTTTTCAAAATGAGGCACCAACCAAATCGCATCCGTAGAATAACGAGCAAAGCCACCGCCTAGCTGATCATAAATTCCACCATAAGCCATTTTATCCAAAGTACTCAAAGTAGCTCTTTTGGAGGATTCATGACCCGTCAAAGCATGTTGACGTAGCATATAGAGATAGTTATTCGGCATAGGAAATTTAGGGGCACCTTTTCTACCACCTTGTTGATAATCTATACGGTTTTCCCAAATATCGAATACATGGGTCATATCACTTTCCACAAAAGTCGTTTCCTTTAAATTTTTTGGTACCATTTCTAGGCGTTGAATGCCACCTGTAATCTTCTCCGCTTGATCGACCAGCTCTTGTGGGTTATTTTTATAATTATCCGAAAAATAATTGATCAGTTTCAGCCAATTATCCTTTGGAAAATAAGTCCCTGCAAAAACAGGTTTTCCATTGGGTAGGGCAATAGCATTGAGTGGCCAGCCTCCTCGTTGATTGATCAGATATACCGCATCCATATAAATTTGGTCAATATCGGGTCGTTCCTCCCGATCTACCTTAATGGCCACAAAGTTTTCATTCATTAACTTTGCTACTGTAGAATCCTCAAAAGACTCATGTTCCATCACATGGCACCAATGACAAGCAGCATAACCAATACTGATAATCAACAACTTATTCTCCTTTTCTGCCTTCTCTAAAGCCTCATCACCCCAAGGATACCAATCAACAGGATTATAAGCGTGTTGTAGCAAATAAGGACTGCTTTCTGAAATTAAACGATTGGCTTTTCCCTTATGTTTGCCATCTTTTTCATGTTGTGCATTACAAGAGGAAATGATGAAAAGTCCTAGAAAAAGCAGTAGGATTGTATATTTTGTAGACATTATTGATAAATGGTGATGGCAAAATAAGGTAGTTAGGTCATTCTTGTAAGGGGGATTTTATGTTACCCCAATAACGATGCTACATCTTCATTTTGCATTGAAAAGTAAAGTTCACGGGAGCTTCCATATAGCCTGGACGGATCATATATTCATTATTCATAAAGTTTTTGGCGACAAAGGCAAAAGTGGTCATTTCATTGGCCTGATAGGTTAGTCGAAAATCGGAAACTAAGCTACCATGCGGATTTTGCTCTCTATATTCTTGCAGACCAGGAATAACGGTAGAAAAGATGGCATCTATATTTTCCATTGCCCCATTATAGGTCAAATTATAACCAATGGTTAATTTTTTAACATCAATTTCCATATCTAAACGAGCCACATTACGGAAGCGATACTTCAATAAGCCATCACTTACAGAATCTATAGAGCCAATACTTTGGAAAAGATTTCCTAGATAAATCCCTACATTTCTTTGTGTGGTATCCACCTCCAAATCAGCAGGATAATTAAAGGTATAACCACCCATCAAACGGAATGGTAAGTTAAACAATTCTCCTTCGCCTACTGTAGAAACCTCACAACCTGCAATTCTTGCTCCTCGAACATTCTTAATTTTAAAACCTAAGCCTTCTTCATAACTCCCAAAGGCAAACTCGGTCATGTTATCAATTTCTGTCCAGAAAACTGCTGCATCAATATAACCATTCAACCAGCCACCAGATAAGCCTTTTTTTATTCCAATCTCTGCATTCCAGCCCTTTTCAGGTACCAAAGTTGGATTGGCTACGATTTTGATTCCAGAGAGTTCTGTGGTTACAAATCGTTCTAGAATACTAGGTGAACGATACCCCTGCCCGATAGATGCTCGCAAAAAGGCATTAGCGGTCAATTCATAATTCAAACCGAAACGTCCAACAAGTGGTGAGTTAGCAGGTTGAATCCCTAGTGAATCCTTTAGAAAGGCATCAATAGCATAATATTCATAACGCATCCCACCAACCAATGAGAGGCGATTTAACTTTTGTTCTACCTGTGCATAAGCACCAGTATTATAAGTGCTTACATTTTTTCCATTATTATAATTGCGATCAAAGCCCCAAATCACAGAAGCAACTGCACCAGTCGTTAAAGTAAAATTGGATGCAAAACGTTTTTGAAACTGATATTCTCCATAAACCACTTTGCTATTGGAAGAAACAGAGGTGAAATTTTTACGATGACGAACAATTCTATAATAACGAGTTTTTACTTTATGTCGCACTCCATTTTCTCCTATATAAGAAACATAAGGGTCAAAACTGATTAAGGAATACTTGTCTCTCGAAATGGTTCCTGATAATGCCTCATAAGCTGCTGTATCTGCATGTTGCCAGAGTACAAAACGGCCATAATCTTGTAGCATTAGATTGGTATTCATACCATAGGAAAGCCCTTTTATTCTAGGATTAATATAACGTGTTTTGATATTGATGCGCCCATGTCGGTCATCTGCTTCTTTCAAATAACTGCTATTAAAATACAAATTCCCTCCCATAACCAAATCCAAATGCTTGATTTTTCTTCTATGTGAAAAGAAGGTTCCAGAGAAAGACGGTGGTTTACCATCCTCCCACCATTTGATTTTTTTATTTCTAGGTGCACCATAAAAACCTTGATAAATAGACAAACTGGTTTCTGGTTCAGTACGTGCATAACCTGTTTCCACACTAATTACGCCATTCAAAGCAGAAGAACCATACAAAACCGAAGCAGCCCCTTTGATTACCTCAATTTGTTCGGCTGTTTCCATAGGAATATAATCCCAGCGTACCTCGCTAAAATCTCCTGTCAGCATAGGTAAGCCGTCTACTAAAACCTGCACTCTACTTCCTGTGCCATAAGCATAACCACTACCTCCTCTAATCGTTGCTTGTCCATCAACAATGGTTACACCAGGAACTGTTTCTACAGCTTCTTTGAGGTCAACGGCATTTCGATTTTCTATGATATAATCTTGAATTACATCTAGGGAAACTGTTTCTTCGGCTAATCTTTTTTCATATTGGCTTCCACTAATCACCACCATATTCAATAATTCCCCCTCCTCTAACATTTCTACATCTAAGATATAAGTTTCACCAGCGGTTAATTCAATTTCACGTATTTCCTTTTTTAATCCAATATAACTAAAGGATAATTCATGCTTGCCTGCTGGTAATTTTAGTTCATAGACTCCTTGTTCATCTGTTTGTGTTCCTACAGTATTTCCATTCAATATTGTAGAAACATTGACAAATGGCAATAAATCTTTGGACGTTGTATTGCTTATTTTTCCCTTGACTGTTGCTTCTTGACCAAAAGCAAGGCTAATAGATAAGCTTAATAAACATAGTATTAATATAAGGGCTCGATTCATAATTTTTTTCTTGAGTGATGCTACAATTTTTCAATGCTACAGAGAGCAGTTTTTAAAGTAATGGGGATGAATAAGTTCAATCATTTAATCCTCATTACTATCATCATTCATTTAAAAAAAGTTAAAATTCTAGGTTGTCAAGATACGAATTTTACCCTTTAAAAAAGGGATTAATTATAAAAAGTCTAATTTAACATGATAAGTGTTTGAAAGATAGAGTTATAAATGTGTAGTAAAAATATATTCGATTTAATGTTTTTGTGTTTTTGTTTTGGTCTAATTCCTGTAGTACATTTTAAGTTATATCTAATTGTAACAATTGTAGTGATTCAACGTTATTAAAAAGAGGAATGACCAATATTTGACCTTTAGGGGAATGTAATTATTTTTATTTCTAATATTAAAGCTTATCTTTGGGCATTCATCGTTTCCAGTTTAGACACTAGACAATAAACCGTATCTCATTCAGCAAGCATTTTGATGAGGCAAACTATTCATTCAACAAAATGCTCCTCAAATCCACCATGATCATGCAGGGAATTCCAAAGTTAGGATTTTTAACATCTATTATTGTAATGGGTATTTGTTTTGGTACCTATACTTATGCACAAATCCAAGACAGTGACGAGGCGCAAAGTAAAGTTTCCCACTCTATTAAATTACTAGAAAGGGCATACATAGAAGACATTGACTATGAAGAGGTTGCAGAAAATGCCATTGTAGGTATGTTAAAAGAGTTAGATCCGCACTCTGTATATATTTCAGCCGATGAAATCAAAAAAATGACTGAACCACTTAAGGGTAATTTTGAAGGGATTGGGGTTCAGTTTAATATGTATAAAGATACGATCATGATTGTCTCGGTGGTAGATGGTGGCCCTTCTTATAAGCAAGGTATTCAACCTTTTGATAAAATCATTACCATTGATGGTCAAACAGTAGCTGGTGTCGGTTTTGAAAGTGATGATGTAGTTAAAGCCTTGAAAGGCACAAAAGGAACGGAAGTAAATGTGGGTGTCCAACGAATGGGGGTCGATGATATTATTGACATTACCATCACTAGAGATAAAATTCCTATTTATAGCCTAGATGCATCCTATATGGTTACACCTAATATTGGTTACATTAAAATCAATCGGTTTTCAGCAACTACTATTTCAGAATTCCATAAGGCTTTGTCTAAGCTTAAAAAAGAGGGTATGGAAAATCTGATTCTGGATTTGAAAGGTAATGGTGGTGGTTATTTAAAGACGGCTGTTGATTTAGCAGACCAGTTTTTAAAGGATGATAAATTGATCACTTATACAGAGGGTAGAAAATATCCTCGTCAAGAATATACTGCAACTAAGAAAGGTGGATTTGAAAGTGGAAGATTGGTTGTATTGCTTGATGAAGGTTCAGCTTCTGCGAGTGAAATTGTTGCTGGTGCTATTCAGGATTGGGATCGAGGCTTGACGATTGGTAGACGTTCTTTTGGTAAAGGCTTGGTACAGAAACCTTTCAAACTTAACGATGGCTCTGCTATCCGTTTGACTATTGCCCACTATTACACACCTACAGGCCGTTCTATTCAAAAGCCTTATGAAGATGGTGTGGAAGCTTATCGTAAAGATATTTCAGAGCGATTTGAAAGAGGAGAAATGACTGACTACAGCAAGATTGACCTTCCTGATTCGCTTAAGTTTGAGACATTGGTGAAAAAGCGTACCGTATTTGGTGGTGGTGGTATTTTACCTGATATTTTTGTTCCTATAGATACTATTAGTCAATCTGAGTATTATAAAATATTGAATAAGAGTCGAGTATTCAATAATTTCGTACTGGATCATTTACATACAGAGAGAAAACAACTCTTAAAGCAGTATAAAAAAGAGGATGATTTCATTAAAAACTATACGATTGATGATACCTATCTCCAAAACTTCACCGATTATGCATTGGAAAAGGAGGAGATCGAAAAGGATGAAGAAGGCTTGGAGCAATCTAAAACACTCATCACTACTCGTCTAAAAGCTTTGACGGCTCGTTATCTCTATGATTTGGAGGCTTTTTATCAAGTGATTAATACAAATAACCAAGCTTTTTTAACGGCTATTAAAGTGATGAATGATGATGATACTTTTGGAGAGATTGACTTTAATGACTAGTGAATAAATGAATCATACAATATTTCTTGGTGTCGAATACATTGAATAATGTGTTCGACACTTTTTTTATATACTTTATGCTATAATCTCCTTTTATTTATTATACCTCAATAATTTGTTCTGGTTTTAACAAATCTTTATTCTTGAATTTGAGCAATACATTGGCTAAAGCAATCACATCTCTTTGACAATAATCCTTAATGCGTTCTATATCATTATCCTCATAATAGACCTTAGCCACTTCACTTCCTTGCATATCTGATTTAGGGGATGGAATGTCTAGTAAAGTGGTGAGTAAATCTAGGGAGGTAAAGTTTTTATAATCTCCAAATTTCCATAGGCGCATGGTATCTATAAACGGGAGTTCCCAAGGCTTCAAGGCATGTACGTCTATTAGTTTGGGAATGGGTAATTGGTGAATGATGGCTCGCCGACAAAGGAAAGGAATGTCAAATTCTCGGATATTATGCCCACAAATAAAGGAACGGGAGGGAATGTTGAAATAATTGGTTAGGACTTGAAAGAATTGTTGTAGGAGGGTTTGTTCTTCATCTCCATAGAAGGAGGTTACACGAAAGGTCATCTCGTCTTCCTCTTCCTTCGGTCGTCTAAAATAACCCGCCGAAATACAAATGATCTTCCCAAACTCTGCATATACGCCAGCTTTTTTAAAAAAATAGTCTATATCTGTTTCTTCTTCAGGTTTAAAACGATCTGTTTTGTATTTCCATAGCATTTGATACTTTTCAGAAAGCTTTTCAAAGTTAGGAGCCATTGGCACGGTCTCTATATCAAAAAAAAGAATATTGGGTATGTGTATATTGTCTAGCATGGTTTGCTTTCGATTGATTTGATTGTGGTTTAATAGAATATGGATTGATTGGTTTAGGAAATTGACCGCCATTCTGCTAATCCTTGTATAACTTCTGTTCTAGGTAATTTGCCTACATTTAATGCTTGATCACTCAATTTCAATAAATCGGTATAAAATTGAATCCCTGTTTTATGTAATAATTTATTACCTCCCGACTGTTCTTTCAATTCATACAACTGATTTTCTGCTCGGTCGTATTGCTCTTGTTCCCAATGATAGTAAAATAATTGTAAACGTAAAGGGTAAGAACAACGTTCCCTATCTAATTCACTAATAGCAAATTCAATTTTATGTACCAAATCCAAAGAATACACCCCTTTCTGATGCCTAAATAATGCCAATTGAATCAATAATTGTCGATTGAGGGCTTCATAATATAAATCTTCCTGATCTAATAGCTCATATACTTTTGACTTAATGGAGAGCAAAGCCGCTATATGCTTCCATCTTGGTTCATCAATTACCCCATCCTTTAAAATTTCATGGAGTAATTTTTCTTGAGGAATTTCCATCAACCATTCTGGGTCTGTGTCTAGTTTTTCCAACAAACTTTCATCCATAACCTGCATGGCTTGTTGTAAGTCTTTACGTTCTACTAGACCCAATACATAAGCCATCACTTTCGCTATTTCCTCCGCCATTCGGAGGATGTAATCTTTTTGAAACATGTTTATATTGCTATTATCAATTTAACTAAGTGAATGTAAATATCACTTCTACTCCCTCTCCTTTTTCACTTGCTCTACAAACTCTAATTCAACATTTAAGATT
>JAHDFT010000065.1:0-5238 GCA_020628015.1 Bacteroidota bacterium | reverse complement strand
CTAATGTCAATACGAAAAATGGACATATCTTTAAGTATTTTGGTGATAGGATTATCTTTATATCTTAAACGTGTTAACCAAGTTAGCTGATCTAAAAGTTTATAAAAATGTTTAGAGCCTTGCTGGGTTACCATTTTTAATCGTTCTACAATAGAACGCAAAATAGGCTCCACCTGTTCTTTAGGATATTTGGCTAATATAGCTAAAATAATAACCTCTGGTACCTGAGAAGCTAAAAATTGATTCGCATCCAATTCCCAAAGATTAATCAAATCGAATCCTGTAAAAGTTTCTGCTGGTTTCAATTTAGAGGGCATATCCACTTTATTCGTACCCAAATAGACAACTACATGTTTAATCGGTAATTCATATGTCTTAAAAAGGATGCCATGATACTCCGCCATGCGGTAAATCATTTTATAGTCCTTAGTCGTTTGAAATTCAATATGTAAAATCACCTTTTGAATTTCTTTAGAACCATCCGCATTATTTTTGATTAACTCTGTTGAATAACAAAAATCCATCTCTTTTACTAAAGTCACTACATGTTTATCTGGTAGTTGATTTAGTTGTTCATAAGACTTGATTTTCAAATTCAACTGCATTTCAATCAAAGGCTTGAATAAATCAGGGGCATTTTTTCTGAAAATACTATCAAATTTAGCCCATATTTCCTCTTCCTTATCATCATTTTTTGAAGTATTAACTGATTGTTTAGTAGTATTCTTTTTAGACCGCTGATTCTTTTTGGGATTTCGTTTTTTAGCCATATTGGGTGTATAAATATAATGAAAATTGGGTTAATTCTTCAGTTATACTTCTCTGAAATTAGATTTCTAAGTATAGCCTAATATACTTAGAACGTTTACCTCCACTAATTTTCCCTAAAAAAATACACTTTTTTGCTTGTTTTGGGGTAACATTTTGTTCTTCAAGGGTATATATCCATCAAAAATGCACCGTTTGACTACTACAACAAGTCTAGAAATTCAACTAAACCCCTAATAGATATAACAGAACAATCAATCATCTGCATTATACACCTTACTATACAATAGTTTCCTGATTATAATTCATTTCTAAGCCATCACTAAATACTATTGCATTAGAAATTTAGAACTAGGAAACAATAAAGCAACAATGATCTAATCCATATGATCTAATATAATTTTGAAATTACATGTTCACAGCACCAATCCCAATCCTATAAGTTTTTTAACACCTATCTAGCACAAATCATTAATCATTTTTCCACGATTTTAAACTAACAATTATGAGAATTGTATGGTTTTGTGCTATTATTATGTCAACTGTGGGGCTATTCAGCTCCTTTGATAGGGCTACCAAAAAGGATTATGTAGCAATAGATATCTATGCTCGTTCACCAGAAGCTGCTGAACTGAATTCTATTTCACAACTTAGTGATTATCTAACACAGAAGGCCACAACAGATGAAGAGAAAGTGCGTAGTATTTATGTCTGGATTACCGAACATATTAGTTATGATTATACAGCTTATTTGAAGAATAAAAATAGAGATCATCAAAACGTAAAAAACTTGGAAATATTCCGCAAACAACAAGCGGACAAAGCCTTGCAATATCGAACTGCCATTTGTTTAGGTTATGCGACCTTATTCCAGGAATTATGTGCTGCAATGGACATCCGTTCTTATGTGATTTATGGTAATGCCAAATCAAAAAAAGGGAGTCATTGTTGGAATGCTGTAGAAATAGATGAAAAATGGTATTTAGTAGATGTCACTTGGGGGGCTGGGAAAATGACTGATGGCGAATTCATTAAAATATTTCAGGAGGAGTATTTTATGGCTGATCCAGTAGCCTTTTTAGTTGATCACCTTCCCCATGATCCTATGTGGCAACTGTTGGAATATCCTTTATCTCAAAAAAACTTTGAATTCGATTCTACCTATGTTTACCAACAATTACAAAACAGGAGCCGAGATGAACTTGCTTTTAATTATCAAGACAGCATCCGCACTTTCCTTACCCTAAGTCGCCAAATTAGGGACATACAAGCTGCCGAGCGTGCCGTTTTGCGTAATCATTGTAAGGATAAAATTATTTTGGCTAGAGCCTATAAAAATATGGCCGCTTATCATCTAAGACAAATCAAGCATCAAAAGACCGAATCAAGACAAAAAGCTTATAGTCAAGTGGCTAGGCGATATTATAAAAAGGCTTTGCGCTATGTTTCTCCTAAACATGCTTTATATACTAAAACGAAGAATAAATTACATGAGTTGGAAAAAGTGATGAGATATAGGGGCTATTTAGAAAGTAACTAAATTTAGGAGTTAACTCTAAAAAAAGCCACAGTGTTAATCTAAAACGCTGAAGTCATCCTGTGGCGGCCACAGCGTTAATTCAAAACCTTGAAGTCATCCTGTGGCGGCCACAGCGTTAATTCAAAACCTTGAAGTCATCCTGTGGCGGCCACAGCATTAATTCAAAACCTTGAAGTCATCCTGTGGCGGCCACAGCGTTAATTCAAAACCTTGAAGTCATCCTGTGGCGGCCACAGCATTAATGCAAAATTCTGAAGTCATCCTGTGGTTTAAATGGAATGACTATCTAAAGCTAGAATACAATAAAAGGGTCAAATAAATGCACTAAACATTATTTGTTTTTTAAAATTATTATTATATTAATGCCATAATTATTTTGAAAATAAGTAGTTGCTCTAGTTTATATTTCGATAATATATTATTTTATTTTAGTTCACTTAATAGATAGCCTGTAATCAAAGCAAATAGTTACAAGACAAATATTTTGAATGGCTATTGCACTTTAAGCGACTTCAACTCCAATTATTTAACTACGTGATCATGAAGCAGCTACACCCTATTACTTATTTATTAGTTTTATGTCTTTTGCTTTCCTCCTGTGTGGCACAAAGAAGTACAAATAGTATTTATGAACCTGCTGGCCCAGTTAGTTTTACAGAGTATAAAAATTATTTTGTAAAAAGTGAATTAGAGCCACTTGATAGTCAGTTTTTGCTGGCTTTTGATGATTATGATGATTTTTCAGCACATTTTGAGCTTGATCCTGATAAAAACTACGTTCCCAAATCCCTTTCCCCAAAAGAGTTGAAAGAACAAGTGGCCATATCAATTATTGATTCTTTATCTAATTGGACACAAGATTTGGTGATTCAGTCCATGTCTTTTGATAGGGGAGCCTTAATTGTGAATTATAAAATCATTGAACATGACGAAATACAAGATGCTGCTACTCGTTTTTCTAGTATAGCTCTGGTCAATCGGAGAGATATTAAACGAGTGATATTCAAACAAGATAATAAGGTAACAAATATATTTTTGCTGGGTTCTTAATCAACGACACTACCACTACCATCTAATGCCTGTTATATTTCAGTTTTTATCTGTAATAGGACTGTTATGCTATCATTAGCTAAGTGATGGATTAGAAATAATTCGGACAAAATATGCTGCTCATTATTTAGTCTAAGACAAGGTGCAAAAATAGCGCATACATGGAATGTACGCAATATTTTTGCAACGCAGCATTAGGCTAAATAATAACGAATATGACCGAATTTATTTCTGTTCCAGCACTAAACATATACTATTAGATAAATCTTTTTTTCTCCTTTAACGTATAAATTCATGAACAATAATAATTAAGTTATGAAATTAAGAATAATAGTGATGCTTTTTGGGCTTGCTATAGCTTGTTTATTGCCATCCTGTGCTAAAAAGGGAGCAATAGAACAAGTAGAAGCTTTACCAGAAACAATTTATTTTGTGCGTTATCAATCCTATCTCGCTAAACATGATATACAGCCAGATAATCAGCGTTTATTTTTAGTAATGGAAGAAATGAGTGATTTTGAGACTTATTTTTTTGATAATTTTCCTTTAGAACATGAAACGATTCGAGAGGAGGAATTATCGAAACAATTGATTGTGGCGATTGTGGATGATCGTTGTGAAGTACCACATGAATTGATTATTCATACTATGGGTGGGCAGAATAATACCCTTTATGTCAATTATTCGGTTGTGCCAAATGAGGAAAATCAGTTTTTAACTGCTCGCCAGTCGAGTATTGCGATAGTGAATGGAAGGCATTGGGAGCGAGTCGTTTTTGTGAATGATGGACGGGTGATTAATCAGGTGTTATTATAAGGCTTGGATACCTTTTTTCAAAAAAAAAATAAACTACTGTAACTTTTTATAAGCTTCATTCGACTGACTAGTAAAAATTGCAATAATATTAATAGATAGCTATCCATCCAATATTCTCATTACTAAAAGTAACGGATTAAAAATAGAATGATCCATTACTCATTAAATTAAAACATTCAACATGAAAACTTTAAAAATATTCGTTCTATTATTATGCTGTTTACCAGTTAGTCTATTTGCTCAAAATCCTAATTTAGCCCTTCATTTTGATAAGCATCTAGGAGAAGATGGCTATACAAAGGTAAAAATTACCAGTAAAATGTTTGAGATGATGGCGGATATAGATATAGATGATGAAGACTTTAGAGAGTTCAAAGAAGTGGTTGCTGGCTTGAAAGGCATTCATATTTATGCAAGTGATGATGAGCAAAATGTTCGACAAAAAATGGCTTTGGCTACAGAATTGCAAGCTAAATTAGCGTCTGATAGATATGAAGACCTTATTGTTGTAGAGGATAAAGAAGAAAATGTTCGGATTGTGATTAAGGAAAGTGGTAATGGCCTAGTAGAAGAATTGTTGATTTTAGCACAAGATGAGGAAGAAATTGCAGCAATTAGTATCTTCGGTACTTTAGATTTGAATAAAATCGCTCAATTGTCAAGTAAAGTGGATATTGATGGTTTGGAGCATTTGGAGAAAATGGATGAGAAGTGTAATAAATAAGGATTATTTAAAAAGTACTTGCCTTATGGATTCCCTCCGAAATCTATAAGGCAAGTTTTAAGAAAAAAAGAAAAAATGTTTCTAGTTCTAAGATATTTGGGGGTGAGTTTATAATTGGGATGATATATCATTGTACTCCAGCCCTGAAAGGGCAAAAGCAATAGCGTAGGGCATCGCCCTACGAATAAACAGAGATATACACTCAGCCCTGAAAGGGCGAAAGCCAAACCAAATAATTAGTCGATATGTCCAGTATTGGATTGGTAGTCAAACCTTTGTCCACACGGCTTTTGCCCTTTCAGGGCTTATATAGGACACTTTATTTTTCATAGGGCGATGC
>JAHDFT010000064.1 GCA_020628015.1 Bacteroidota bacterium | reverse complement strand
CCAGAGCCTGAACCAGAGCCTGAACCAGCACCTGAACCAAAGCCTGTTGTAAAATTAGAGCCACCACCAATTAAACCAGATAGTTTAGAGGGGCGAATCGTGACTTTTGCGAAGACTTTTGAGGTCTTAAGTGACTCTTTATTGGTGGAGGTATGGGATGATTCTCAGGAAGATCATGATTCTATTTCCTTGAATTTGAATGATAAATGGATATTACAAGAATATGAGGTTAGGCGAAAGAAGCATAAATTTTATATTAAAATTAATGAGAACGCAGATAATTATTTGGTCTTACATGCACTTAATTTGGGTGATATAGAACCAAATACGGCTGCTATTTTGGTGGATGATGGCATTAGAGTACGAAGAATTGTATTAACTTCGGATTTGAGTTCGAGTTCAGGAATTATTATACGAAAGAAGAAAAAGAAGTAGATGGAGTAGGAGTTGAATCAGTAGTTTATTAACGATTGTTCAAAAAAGGGGACAGGCATTCACAGGTAAATTGTACTAACAATTAATACTTAGATGAATACTTGTTCCCTTTGTTACATTATATGTTTGTAGTCAAAGTTGTCTTTCAAAAATGTGTAAGCATATTAAATCCTTGAACTTAATATAGCACTAGTTTATAAGTATTATATAACCACATTTTTTTACTATTCAAGCTTTTTCATTTCTACTAAGTCGGTATAGTTTATGTTGCTGTTAAGAGATGTTAGATGATGGTTTATTTTTAATCTATCACTAACACGCTAGGCTTTCTTAAAGATGCATTGGATTCATCTAATGCATTACTGTTGATCATAAACAATACAAACCCGGAACATGAAAAGGCTAAAATTTCATGCATATTGTTCTTTTGTAGATAACTCACTACCTATCCAGCTAAAAACACTACTTAACCGAAAAGGCATACTATTTTGTATGCTTGTCTTTATTGTGTTTGTAGGCCTGCCTATACAAGCTCAACAAGAAACGACGGTTCCCCCTTGCCTTCATGATGCTCGTCGAGCGGTTAATTTAAAAAAGCATCCTGAATTGGTGCAAAGACGAGCTGCATTAGAATCATTTACACAAAAATGGATCAAAAATAATAAGGAAAAGACAAGAATGACTGCTAAATCGAGTGTGATAACAATTCCTGTTGTCGTGCATGTAGTTTGGCATGAACAGCTAGAGAATATTTCTGAGGAGCAAATTTATAGTCAATTAGAAGTGTTAAATACGGACTTTAGAATGTTGAATGATACAAGTGCTATTCCTAATGAATTTGCTCATTTAGCAGCCGATATAGAGATTGAATTTTGTTTGGCAACGACAGACCCTAATGGAAATCCAACCACAGGTATTACTCGCACTTTTACTTCATTAGATCAAGTAGGCATTGCTAAGGATAATTTGGACAACTATTTTATTTATTATGATAGTTTAGGTGGTAAAAGCTCTTGGGATACAGAGCATTATTTGAATATATGGGTTTGTGAATTGGCGAATAGTGGTAATTTATTGGGCTATGCAAGTGCGCCTTCGACAAGTCCTTTTGTAGAGGATGGGGTAGTGATTGATTATCGTTATTTTGGTACGACAGGTACAGCCGAAAATTCTTTTCCTAACGAATTGGGACGTACTGCAACGCATGAAGTAGGCCACTTTTTTAACCTAGAGCATATGTGGGGACCAGAAGATGGCGGTTGTGGTGTCGATGACTTTGTCGCAGATACGCCTGAGCAATCTACTTATTACTTTAGCTGTCCAACTTATCCTAAAACAAGTTGTGGGAGTAGTGATATGTTTATGAATTTTATGGATTATGTAGATGATCGCTGTATGTATTTATTTACGGAAGGACAAAAAGCAAGAATGCAAGCAGCCCTTAATGGACCAAGATTGAAGTTAAGCCAATCTGATAGATGTAGTTCTATTCCGCCACCACCTGCATTGACGGTAAAAGTAAAGGCGTTTATGCAAGGGCCTTATGATGCGGCAAATGGACAGATGAAATGTAAATTGCGAGAAGCCAATTTATTACCTAAAATCCAGCCTTATTTTGTGGAACCTTGGAGTTATAACGGTGCTGAACAGGTGAATACATTAAGTAATATTCCTAATGATATAGTAGATTGGGTTTTATTGGAATTGCGTGATGGATCAAGTATGAATACAATAATAGCCCAAAAAGCAGGCTTTCTGAAAGATAATGGACAGGTGGTATCCATAGACGGCTTTTCGGATATTTCCTTTGATGGACTGGCTGCTGCTGATTATTATATAGTCTTGCGTCATCGAAATCATGTAGATATTATTAGTAAAGAACCAGTTAGCCTACCTAATATTGATGTTTATGATTTTACCATTAGAAATAATGTTTTAAATGGGAATATACAGTTGGCCAGCCTTGGAGGTGGTCTATTTGGGATGCATTCGGGTGATTTTAGTGGAAATGGTACAGTAACAGTAAATGATTTTAATGTTTACTTACCTTCTGCTTCCCAATTTAATGAGTATTTAGATGCAGATGCGAATTTAGATCGAACAGTTACAGCACAAGATTTTAATTTATTTAAGAATAATTCAAGTGTAATAGGGGTTGGAGCAATTAGATATTAATATTTATAGCTTTGGCAAATTATTTCAAAAGAGTAGAGATTAAGAAAGTAAGATAAGTAAATTGTCAGCTTAGGAACAAGCAAAAAATAAGCACTAAATTTTGCTTAGAGAAATTTGACACTAGACAAGGTGAAAAACGTAGGCAATGCAAGCATTAGCGGTTTTTTTTAACGAGGTATAGGGTTAAACTTATCAACCAAAATTAAAAAGTTATTTTTTTACTGTTCCTTATCTCGATACAGCTCATCCTCCCTCAAAAAAATCCACAAAAAAAAACATTTTTCAAAAAAATTTTGCATTTGTACCCAATCTTCCCTTATATTCGCAGCTAAATACACAAAAGATGTCAACAAGATCTATTAGCATTATTATCGTCAGCATTATTAGCCAAGTGGTCGTCATTACCACTCGGAGGGATTTTGCTTTGTAAATACAGCTTGTAGATTGTTGCTCAACAAAAAAGCCATCCCTCTGAAAACCAGACGGATGGCTTTTTTTGTAGGAATAATCTATATAGATGTCGAGACTCTAAAATCCATACAGTCTTGATTTTTGATTCTTTTTATCAAGAAAAAGAATAATTTAAATGATAGTTTTAGAATATGCCTAAATGATTTTAAGACAAAAGATTATTCTTTAGGATTAATAAAATATTGATTTTTGCTTCTTTTCATCAAAAAAAGAAGAATAGTATAATAACACAAAAAAATGTCTAAACTCAACAAATACAGCTCCCGAATCACACAAGACGAAGGACAACCAGCCGCCCAAGCCATGCTCTACGGTATTGGTCTAACCGAAGAAGACCTCAAAAAAGCACAAGTAGGCATCGCAAGCACAGGCTATGAAGGCAATACCTGCAATATGCACCTAAATGACCTCGCCAAAGTCGTCAAAAAAGGCGTACAAACAGAGGATTTGGTCGGCTTAATCTTCCATGCCATAGGAGTCAGCGATGGCATTTCGATGGGAACCGATGGGATGCATTATTCCCTCCCATCCAGAGACATTATCGCCGATTCCATCGAAACTGTTGTCAGCGCACAATGGTATGATGCAGTAATTGCAGTAGTCGGTTGTGACAAAAATATGCCTGGCTCCCTAATTGCAATGGGGCGACTCAATCGACCAGCCATTATGGTTTATGGCGGCACCATTCATTCAGGAAATTATGGAGGAAAAAAGCTCAATATTGTCTCCGCATTTGAGGCATTAGGTGAAAAATTCGCAGGGCAAATCACCCCCGAAGATTTCAAAGGAGTCATCCAACACGCCTGCCCAGGAGCAGGAGCCTGTGGTGGCATGTACACCGCCAATACCATGTCTTCGGCAATCGAAGCACTAGGAATGAGCCTGCCCTACAGCTCTTCCAATCCCGCTTTGAGCATCGAAAAGCAAAAAGAATGCCTTGATGCAGGGCAAGCCATCCGCCAACTCCTAGAAAAAGACATCAAACCCAGAGACATTATGACCCAAGCCGCTTTTGAAAATGCCATACGCATGATTATGGTATTAGGCGGTTCCACCAATGCAGTCCTACACATGATCGCTATGGCTAAATCTGTAGGGCTAAACATCACCCTCCAAGATTTCCAACGCATTAGCGATTCCACCCCTTTCTTAGCAGATCTCAAACCTAGCGGACGTTATTTAATGGAGGATTTACACCGAATCGGCGGCGTTCCAGCCGTCCTAAAACTCATGCTAGACAATGGTTTACTACATGGTGATTGCCTCACCGTCACAGGAAAGACCCATGCCGAAAACCTAGCCGACCTTCCTGCCCTAACCGAAGGGCAAGACCTCATCCGACCATTAGACAATCCTTTAAAACCAACAGGACATTTGCAAATGCTTTTCGGCAATTTAGCCACAGAAGGGGCTGTTGCCAAGATTACAGGCAAAGAAGGAGAGGTATTTGAAGGAACAGCAATGGTCTTTGATTCAGAAGAAGCATCAATTGAAGCCATTCGTGCAGGAAAAATAGCAAAAGGCACAGTAATTGTGATTCGTTATGAAGGACCTAAAGGATCACCTGGAATGCCCGAAATGCTTAAACCTACATCCGCCATCATGGGAGCTGGTTTAGGCAAGGATGTCGCCCTCATTACCGACGGTCGATTTTCAGGAGGAACACATGGTTTCGTCGTTGGACACATCACCCCCGAAGCACAAACAGGCGGACTACTAGCATTACTCAAAGATGGCGACCGTATTAGGATTGATGCCGTCAACAATCTCCTAGAAGCCCAGCTATCTGAGGAGGAAATCGCCGCTAGAAGAGCCGCATGGACACAACCAGAGCCAAAGGTCAAAAGGGGAATCTTATACAAATATTATCGTTCTGTTTCTTCCGCCTCCGAAGGCTGTGTGACGGATGAATTTTAAATAGAATGTCCAATTATTGAAAATAAAATAACTAGAGTTACGCAATTCTTAGTTTTTAGGTACTAAACCGACCTTATGGATTTTAGGTGAAATCCCCACAAAATCCGTTAAGCACAAAATACTGGTAGAGACAAGGCATGCCTTGTCCTTACTTTTGTGTAGGATTTTTGGAATATTTTGCCGTTAAAAAATCCATACAGTCTTGATTTTTGGTTCTTTTGATCAAGCAAAAGAACAAGCAATAGTGAATTTGAGGAGGAAATGAATGATGGATAGTCAAATCTATGTGTTGCGTAGCATAAGTAAAACAAAAAATAAAACCATATAAACATGATTACAGGAGCAGAAGCCATTGTAAAATGTCTTATAGAAGAAGGCGTTGACGTTATTTTTGGCTATCCAGGCGGTGCGATTATGCCCGTTTATGACGCACTTTACGATTACAAAGATCAAATCAACCATGTTTTAGTTCGACATGAACAGGGCGCAAGCCATGCCGCAGAAGGTTATGCCCGCATTAAAAAGAAGCCAGGAGTATGCTTGGTGACTTCAGGGCCAGGTGCCACCAATTTGGTGACAGGATTAGCCGATGCTTTAATGGATTCCACCCCCATCGTTTGCATTAGTGGGCAGGTGCCAGAAAGTTTACTAGGAACGGATGCTTTTCAGGAAACGGATGTCGTTGGTGTAACCATGCCTGTGACGAAGTGGAGTTACCAAATTACTAAAGCCAGCGAGATTCCAGAAGTCATGGCCAAAGCTTTTTACATCGCCAATACAGGACGACCAGGCCCAGTCATGATTGATTTGACCAAAAATGCTCAATTTGAACTACTAGATTTCTCTTACCAAAAGGCACCAAAAATTTACAGCTATTGGCCAACACCAAAAGCAAAGCAGGAGGATTTAGAAGCTGCCGCCAAATTGATTAATGAATGTGAACGCCCTTATTTATTGGCTGGTCATGGCATTTTGATTGCCAATGCTCAAGAGGAAACGAAGGCATTTATTGAAAAGGCTGGGATTCCAACCGCTTGTACCTTACAAGGTTTATCTTCTATTCCTAGTGATCACCCATTATGCGTGGGAATGCCAGGAATGCATGGGAATTACGGTCCGAATTTATTGAGTAGTGAATGTGATGTCCTAATCGCCATCGGTATGCGTTTTGATGATCGAATTACAGGAAATGTAGCCAAATTTGCCCCACAAGCAAAGGTCATCCACATAGAAATTGATCCTTCAGAGATTGATAAAATCATGAAAACAACTGTGGCCATCAATGCAGACGCAAAAGAAGCCCTTCAAAAACTCATCCCACTACTCGAACAACGTGCTCATCCAGATTGGCTGGCTCGTTTTAGAGAATGTGAACAAATTGAGTGGGAAAAAATCATTAAAAACGATGTTTCTCCTGAATCTGGTGATATTAAAATGGGGGAAGTGGTTCGAGAAATTTCCAATCAAACAGAAGGAAAAGCAATTTTGGTACCCGATGTCGGACAACATCAAATGGCATCAGCACGCTATTACCAATACACCGATACCGACGGTTGGGTGACTTCTGGTGGTTTAGGAACGATGGGCTTCGCTCTACCTGCTGCACTAGGCTGTAAATTTGCCGCACCAGAGCGAGAAGTCGTCACCATCATCGGAGATGGCTGCTTCCAAATGACCATCCAAGAACTAGGAACAGTCATGCAAACAGGATTACCAATCAAAATCGTTGTCCTCAATAACAATTACTTAGGCATGGTACGCCAATGGCAGCAACTCTTTTTCGATAGACGTTATTCCTTCGTTGAATTAGAAAATCCTGATTTTGTCAAAATCTGTGAAGGATTCCGCCTCAAAGCCAAGCGAGTCAGTGAAAGAGCCGACTTAGCCAGCAGCATTGCAGAAATGTTGGCATCAGAGGAGCCTTATGTACTGGAAGTCATGGTAGAAAAGGAGGAGAATGTATTCCCAATGGTACCTTCTGGCGCAGGCGTTGCCGAAGTCCGTTTAGAATGATGAATGTTAGTTGAGTGCATGACATATTGGGAGGGAAGGTGTAATCCTTATTATGACGGTCTTGTACTTAGCCCCTTTGAGATTGGGTATGTTAGCTATTTTTCTTAATGACCGTATAACGGTCACAGTACGTTAGCCAATAAAAGTTACCCTAGTATCTCGACCCTAGCAGGGTCGCACTCTACCGAATTGCATAAGAAATCTCCCAATATATCATGCACTCATGTTAGTTAGATAGGCATTTTTAGTGTAAACAATTAAGCTTGTTTACACACATTACATCAGTTCTTAGTAACGAGTAAAAAATGAGGAAAATATTTTTTTACGGTTACTTAAAAAAAATAAGATGAAAAAATATACACTAACCATTTATACAGAAAATATCGTCGGGCTACTGTTGAGAATAACAGCAATTTTCACCAGACGACACATTAATATCGAAAGCTTAACTGTTTCAGAAACAGAGCGCAAGGGGATTTCTAGGTTTACCGTTGTGGTGAATGAAACAGAGGACATGGTAAATAAGGTGACCAAAAAAATCAAGAATATTATAGAGGTCATTCATGCAGAATACCACGCTGATACAGATTTAATTCATTCCCAAGTCGCTTTGTATAAAGTCGAACTCAGTAATGTCAATCAAATACCAGCAATAGAGGCAGCCGCCATACAAAATAACGCTCGTGTATTGATGAAGCAGGAGAATAGAATTGTCCTAGAAAAAACAGGGACAAGGGCTTTACTAGAAACTTTTATGGAGGTACTTGGAGAATTTGGGGAAGTAGAATATGTCCGTTCTGGTCGAATTGCAATGACCCTTGATGGCGCACGACTACACCAATTACTCCCTCAATTACCTGACTTGAATCACTATCCCAATTACTCAATGGATCACCATAATCGTTAGTGAGTAGGGGAGTAGAGTAGAGAGATAGAATCATTACTAAATAACAATAAATAAATAAGTTATGGCTAAAATTAACTTTGGTGGCGTAGAAGAAAATGTCGTCACTAGAGAAGAATTCCCTTTGGAAAAAGCAAGGGAAGTACTGAAGGAAGAGACTATTGCGATAATTGGCTACGGTGTACAAGGACCAGCACAGGCCTTGAATTTGCGAGATAATGGCTTTAATGTAATCGTCGGACAAAGAAAAGGTGGTGCTTCTTGGGATAAAGCAGTTGCAGATGGTTGGGTACCTGGTGAAACCTTATTTGAAATTGCAGAAGCGACAAAGCGAGGAACAGTAATACAAAGTTTACTTTCTGATGCAGGTCAAATTGCTGCTTGGCCGACTATGAAGGAACAGCTCAATGCAGGTGATGCCCTGTATTTTTCCCATGGTTTTGCCATCACCTATAAGGAACAAACAGGTGTAGTACCTCCTGATAATGTGGATGTCATTTTAGTGGCTCCGAAAGGCTCAGGAACTAGTGTTCGTCGTTTATTCCTAGCAGGAAAGGGTATCAATTCCAGTTATGCCATTTTTCAGGATGCAACAGGTAGAGCAAAAGAGCGAGTCATTGCATTAGGAATCGGTGTGGGGTCAGGTTATCTTTTTGAAACGACTTTCAAAGGCGAGGTGACAAGTGATTTAGTAGGGGAGAGAGGTGTTTTGATGGGAGCTTTGGCAGGAATGATGGAAGCACAATACAATCTACTTCGCAAAAGAGGGCATTCACCAAGTGAGGCATTCAACGAAACAGTAGAGGAGTTAACCCAAAGTCTTATGCCCCTCGTAGCAGAAAACGGGATGGACTGGATGTATGCAAATTGCTCTACTACTGCTCAAAGAGGAGCTTTGGATTGGAAAAACCGTTTTCGGGATGCAGTAGCCCCTGTTTTTGAGGATTTATATGACAGTGTAGAGAGTGGAAATGAGGCAAGAATCACCATCGAAGCCAATAGCAAGGATGATTATAGAGAAGGTTTGCAAGTAGAATTGGATGAGATTGGCAATTCAGAAATGTGGGAAACTGGAAAGCAGGTGAGGAAGTTGCGGCCAAAAAAGTAAAGAAGGATAATTAATGACGAGTGAAAAATAAAAATAAAAATGGGGCGAAAATCAAATTTTCGCCCCATTCATTTATGTAACCGCTTGAGCTTCGGAAAGATAGCGTATTACATTTTCTGAGTTGGTCAATAAATAAAAAATATCATTTATTATTCGGATAATTTTTTCAAAATACCATCCATTGTCAATTTGATGGTTTGAGCTTTACTATGGAAAGGATGTTTTTCATCCTTCAGAATATCTGCTAACAACTTTTGAAATGGTTCTTTAGTCTCTTTATTAGCGACATAAGACAATAATAAATAACCTTCCGCTAAGTGCTTATAATGTTTATCATTATTAGAATTGGCAATGATTTTCTTAAATTTAGCAATGGCTTTATCGTATTGCTTATCCTGATATAATCCATAAGCCATGTCATAATCTGACTTAAATAGCTCCTTAGTAGCATCAGCTATTGTTTCTGAGGATTGACCATTAGCTTTCTGTGCTGCCTCAATTTCCTTCTTCTTCAAAGCAATCTTACGCTCAATTTCTTCCTTTCTATTTGCTGTTGTACTTGCCATACGCTCTTCAGTAGTAGATGCCTCATCCTCGCTGATTGAAGTAGGAGTTTCTGTTGATACAAGTGTTCCCGTCTCTTCCGCAGGTAGCTGTAGCGGATCTTTATGAGTTGTTGGCTCAATTTGTTCAGTTGTAGTAGCTACATGAGTAGCCCCATCTTGTTGGGTCAACCATTGTAATCCAAAATAAGAGAGACATATAAACAAAGAGGCAGCAACCAATAAAGGCATCCACCTACTTTTACTAGAAGGAGAAATTGTTCTTGTAGTAGAAGGTATAGCTTCGCTTTTACTAGCTACACTCAATGGTTGTTTAGCTTTTGCTCTTTGTCGCTTATATTCTTGATTCATCTTCTTAAGATCAACCCTTAAACTTTGTTCTATAAGCAAATCAATAGCCTGACTAGCCAAGCGATGTGCTTCGACCATTTGTGCTAATTCTGGATCATTAGCCATCGCTTCTTCATAAGTACGCTTCTGATCAGTTGTAAGATCATTATTAATATAGCGTTCAATATTTTCAAAAAATCCTAAATTTTTCACCGTGACTCTTTTAAAGACTTGGTAAATGTTGGTTGTTCTTCCAGAATTTTAATTAGTCGTTTATGGCAACGGTATCTATTCTTTTTGGCAATGGTTGCATTGGATAAATCTAACTCCCTAGCAATTTCTTCCATAGAGTAAGACAATTTCCAAAGTTCTAAAATACGTTTGCAACGCTCGTTTAGCTGCGACAAGGCAGTAGCAAGCAGGTTGCGCCTTTCATCGGAAAGATAAACCGCCTCTGGGCTTTCCCAATTATCTTGATCCATCGTTTGGTGATCAGCCGTTAAATTGATTTTCGCATTTTTACGAATCTGATTCATCCAAAGAAGACGACAAATGGAATAGAGATACGACTTTATTGCACTATCTCCTCGAAATTTATCTTGTCGAATATTTCGATCTAATACAATAAGCCCTTCATGGTATATATCTTCACCATCTTGTTGATTACCACCATAAGACCTTACCAATTGAATTATTTTACTACGAAGCCCCCAATCGATATAAATATACCGAATGGCACGTAAACGGGAAGTCCCACCCGCTTTTATGGCTTCTATCAATTGGCTATCTGTCATCACTTTATTCATAGGTAGGTGTTATAACTTAGAACATAGTACCCAGCAAATGCTATTTTTTTATGAAAATATTGCAATTATTAATATAGATTATAATAAAAAATAAGACGTAAGTAGAGCAATTTATAAAATGTCCTACTGTCTTTCTTGTTAATTATTATAGAATAGTAATAGAAAAACAGCTTAGAAATATCACATCTGTTTCTAATCCATTACTAAACACACTATCTTATATCTAAAATACGCAAAAATTTAACTAAAGTTTAATAAGTTATAGAATAATCCATAAACTTTAAAGAGCTTTGGGTATTAATGTTTTGATTTTGAGTTTGTTAAGTAAAAATATTTAGTGACCAATAGATGGTTAAACCTACTTGTAGCCCTTGTTGAACAATACAATATGATGATTGGGATGAGGTATGGGAATTGAAAAATATCCAGTAGTTCTTTAGTAAAAAAAATAAAAAATGGGTACCTCAAATTTAATTAGAACACTAATAGTTGCAAGTTGATTTTGACATCATCTTGCTATCAATTGTAAAAAGTAAGATGGCATATAGAATATTAAGGAGCGTTGAGTGGATTTGATTTGTCATTCAACGTTTCCTTTTCATTACTTTACAAATAATGTAAATGGATAAGTAAAATTAGAAATTTATTTAAACTTTTCCAATATTATTTTATGCCAAATCAGTCATAAATGAAAAATCTTACTTTGTTTAGACATTAATTAGAAATGATATATGGATGGATGATTTCATTCATATTATCCTATAAAGAATAAAATGTTAATATTATTGTCTGAAATAAAATAACGCCTAACATAAGTTAATACCATCAAACAACATTGCCAAATTTAATTGGGAAGTACCATAGCAGTTGTACCATTGTATTTAAATTATATACCATTGCTCTAATTAATAATTATTTTTCAGTATCAAATCAGATAAATACGTTTCTATTGTCAAATTTTCTCTCAGAACTCAGAAAAAAACATAATTATTTGTCCAATAAGTAACTATTATTTAGTAATAGTATATCCAACTAACAATTGGAACGTATATTCAAATAAAACGGGAAAATATTTCCCGTTTTTTTTATGCCTTTTTTGATGTGTTATTTCATTTGTGACTTTAGTAACAGCTAGAAAACAAACTGACATCTTGTTGTTTAATTTGCTGCTATACCTCTTTAAAAGGCTCCGCTCCGATGCTTGCATTGTCTACGTTTTTTGCCTCGTTTAGCTACAAATTAACCGAACAAATAGGTCTAATTTATTTTTTGCTTGTTACTAATAGTCCAATATAAAATCACATTTAAAACCGATCTGCTTTAGCATCCTGCCAATAAACTTTTAAATGATCTGGACAAGATTGATAATTGAGTAAATCCCCTTTAGAAATATAAGGAAAGATTTCATCCAGACGGAAAGTATTGTTCATATTTACCCGTCTATTGATATGCGACCGATTGATTTTACTCATTTGATCGATTCCTGCTGCTGCCATTAATTCCACAAATCCTTTAACTGTTTCTCGGTGGTAATTGGCTACCCTGAATTTTTTATCATGAACAGATAGCCCCTTGACCAACTCAGGATCTTGTGTAGCAACGCCTGTAGGACATGAATTTCTATTACACTCTAAGGCTTGTATACATCCTAGAGCCATCATCATCGCTCTTGCACTATAACAGGCATCTGCACCTAATGCCAATGCTCTAAAAATATGAAATCCTGTTACGATTTTTCCAGAAGCGAGTAATTTGATGTCTTTTTTCAAATCAAATCCTACTAAAGCATCATAAGCAAAAGTCAGGCCTTCTTTAAAAGGCATGCCTACAGAATTGGAAAATTCTAGGGGGGCAGCACCTGTACCACCTTCTCCTCCATCGACAGAAATAAAATCAGGTTTTATGCCTGTTTGGATCATGGCTTTACAAATGGCAAAGAATTCACTTTTTCGACCAATACATAATTTAATGCCTATGGGCTTACCGCCAGAAAGTTCTCGCATATATTGAACAAATTCTAAAAGACCAATTGGCGTATTGAAGGCTTTGTGAAATGGAGGGGAAAGGACATCTGTTCCAGCATCTATATTTCTAATACGTGCAATTTCAGGTGTGTTTTTTCTAGCGGGCAAAATACCTCCATGACCTGGTTTGGCTCCTTGTGATAATTTGAGTTCGATCATTTTGATATTATCACTAGCTGTTCTTTCTTTAAATAATTCAGGAGAAAAATTGCCATCCTTAGTACGACAACCAAAATAACCAGTTCCGATCTGATAAATCAAGTCGCCACCTGGTTTACTATGGTAAGGACTAATGCCCCCTTCGCCTGTATTATGAGCAAAGTCACCTAGTTTGGCTCCTCCATTTAATGCTTGTATGGCATTTTTACTTAAAGAGCCAAAACTCATTGCAGAAACATTGAATACACTTGCTTTATAAGGTTTTTTGCAAGCAGGTCCACCGATTAAAACTTTTGGATTTTCATCTAATTTGTGTGGGTCTAGGGACGCAATAGAGTGATCCATCCATTCATAACCTTCCTCATATACATTTAATTGTGTGCCAAATGGAGCTGTATCTAGTTCTTGTTTGGCTCTTTGATAAATAATGGAACGATTGATTCGATTGAAAGGCATGCCATTAGTATCTGATTCGATAAAATATTGGTATAGTTTAGGGCGGATTTCTTCCATAAAATATCTTGCTCTACCTAGTATGGGGAAATTACGCATAATGGCGTGTTTATTTTGGGTCATATCATAAATACCTAGTAGAATAATGGGCAATAAAGGAAGGAGCAACCACCAAAAGGAGGAACTTAAAAATGTGGCTAATATAAAGACAATTAAAAGGGATGCTATGGTAAATATGGTAAATTCGTTTCTCATAATGATATAACTTCTTTGATGAATAGAGTCATAGATTAGGGGTTGACTACAAAATAGTTATTATTTTCTATTAAATTAGCAATAATTTAGGAATGCTAAGTAATTATATCATAAATTGTTAGGTTTTCATCACATGATGGCCTATTATTAAAGGTACTCATTTGAATTTGTAGTTTGAACGTATGAAATATAAAAAACAATTATTTGTAACGGATCTTGATGGCACATTATTTCGGGAAAATGCCCAAATATCTGCTTTTTCGATTCAATCTATTCGCAAAATTTTAGCGTCTGATGTGTCCTTTACTTTTGCAACTGCTCGTAGTTTAACTACGGTTAAGAAAATTTTGGCAGATATGCCATTCAAGCTTCCAGTTATTTGTTTTAATGGAGGCTATATTTATGATTACAATAGTGCCAAACCTTTATTTTTAGAGGCTTTTGATGTCTCCATTAAAATGGCACTTTCTGAAATCATCGCAGCAGGAGGCTATAAGCCTTTTTTATCTACTTATAATGGGATTTCAGAACAACTTTATTTTCAAGGTTTGGAAAATGAAGGGGTTAATTATTATTATCAAGGCTTATTGGATTTGAAAGATACCCGTTTACAACAAATTAATGCTTTCGATGCTAAACTTAAAGAGGACTGGATGTGTTTATTATTTATTGAGCGCAGAGAAGTTTTAGAACCACTAAAAATACTTATTGAAAATAAGTTTAGTGATTTTTTCGAGCTTAATTTTTATGAAAATCAAAATACGCCTGGTTGGTGGTGGTTGACCTTGCATGATCGAAGTGCTACAAAGGATCAAGCCATCCAAAAGTTAATCAAGCTTTGTAACTTGGATGATTATGAATTAATTGTCTTTGGAGATCAGATGAATGATTTTCGTATGTTTCAAATCGCAGATCGAGCTGTAGCGGTAGAAAATAGTATACCAGAACTGAAAGCGATTGCAACAGAAGTGATTGGCTGTAATGAAGATGATAGTGTTATGCGTTATATTGTAAAAGAGGTGGGTTTAATGGAACATTTAGAGTGAGTAATAGCTAGAAGTTAAACAACAATATATACAATTTATTTTTTAGCTATTACTAAATTATAAAAAATGGTAAGATAATTGATAACTTAATTTAGAGGTGCATTTTTCTTGCATTTTTAAAAAAAAGTAAATAATTCTATTTAATTGTACCATTTAACTAGCATTTGTAATAGAATAAATGTATATTTGTAATATTAGCTGTTAGGAATGCGGAATTTTTGTGAATTAAGTCTTGAATTTGTTTTAAATTTTATTCTTTGTCTCATATTTTTTCGCTCTTCTTTGAAAATCTACCTGTCACCTTTTATTGGAGAATTACAAAAAATAAATAGGTGATTTTCTACTAGGAATGAACAGTAGAAAAATAATTGTATCATTTTGTTTGATAAATTTGTATATTTATTTCTCTCTTGTTCTCTACTAGGAAGTCAATTTATTTTATTCCTTCTTTATAGTAGCATTTAGGTTCTTAGCAGCTTTTAATTCAATATATTTGGTAAATTACTTTTCAATTTTATTGTGTGAAATTAGTTTAGTATAGTGTTCAATTGATTTTCGATAACTATAACAAGGGTTTTCTTTTTATATGCAATTAAAGATTTAGGAGATAAAAATGAATCATAGCCAATGGTTTTATGAGACTTTTTTAGTATTGTGTTGTGTAATTGTTAAGTGTGTATGTCTAAGAACTGTAAGTTAAGTAAATTGACATCCCTAATTGTTGTTTTCCTGTTGAAATGGTAAAAGTATTTGGAGCGTGTTTTGTCGCTTGGTAATATATAACTTTTGAATATTACTAAATGAGAAATGACAAGTCGTGCTTTGGTAATTTTGTTTTTTACCATCACTAAACCTAAAATATATTCGCTTGGATTAGTTCTGTAGTCATTATTGTATTATTACAACACCACAATTGAAAAGTACATTTTGTTTTTTTAATTTTTAATTTTTTATCATGAACATTTACGTTGGTAATTTAAAGTACCAAATTACAGAAGAAGATTTAAGAGAAATTTTTGAAGAGTATGGCGATATCAAGTCAGTAAAAATTATTGTTGATCGAGAAACAGGACGATCTAAAGGGTTTGGTTTCGTTGAAATGTATGATGCTGAAGATGGACGTAATGCTATGGACGAATTAGATGGGGCAACACTTGAAGGACGACCTTTACGTGTTAACGAAGCTAAAAGAAGAGACGATAGCAGAGGAGGAGGTGGAAGAAATAATTTTAGTAGA
>JAHDFT010000063.1 GCA_020628015.1 Bacteroidota bacterium | reverse complement strand
ATCAAAATGAGGAAATTATTTTTTGACTGTTACTTATTTAGGATTTAAATATTAACTTTAGCAGTCAATTAGTGATGGATCAAAATAATTTGCAACCCATATACTTTATTTTTCACTATTTCAATGCTTTTTGTCTACATATAATGTACTATGACAAGTCATTGTAATAAACCTAACTATTTCTTATAGATAAATAGTTCATTTCAAACCAAAAATAATGAAAATACTACTGATTACTAGCCTTTTGCTCTTTAGCTACACTTACGCTATCCAAGCACAGAATGATAAAGAATTGATGGATATTATTACAGATGAATGTTGTGCTTGTATTCAACCCAAGGAAATCGAAAAAATGAACCTAGATGAACTGCAAATTGCACTAGGTCTATGTTTTGTGGAGAGTTTTTCTGAGCATAAAAAAGATTTAAAAGCACTTGGCTTTACCATTACAGATCCTAATTCAATGACCAAGTTTGGAGAGGATGTCGGGATGCGGCTAACCTTGGTTTGCCCTGTTTATAAAAATAAAATCATGGCTTTATTGGCGGATGAAAATAGTGGATTGCAGGAGTTAATGGGTGGAAGTCAACAGAGTCTGACCGACCAGCCTATGCCTACTACAGCTCGCTCGAATACATTAGCAGAGCTTAGTTCAGAAGAGATCACCGTAAAAAATATGATGGGTACATTGGAGGATATTAAGGGAACGGATTATGCAACTATTGTTATCAAAGCAGAGAATGGGCGTTTACACGAATTTTTGTGGTTGGATTACTTCGAGGGTTCCCAAGAATTGATTGATAATATAGAGGCTTTGCAGGGGAAAAAAGTATCCTTACAATATGTAGGGAGAGAGTATTTTTTACCAAAAATGAAGGGATATTATGGGGTGAATGTCATACATAAACTTGAATTTGTGGAGTAAAGTTAACATTTACCTATCCTTTTTATATTGAGCAGCCCTGATGAATGTGCTATTGTCCATTCATCAGGGCTTGCTTGTTGTTTATCCTAGTGTTATTACTGCTCTATAATCCTCAATCAATGATTAATCGGAATCTCCATCAATAAAAACTCTGTTTCTGCTGTTACATCGAAGGTGATTTGATCCGTTTTCCAAATACCTACTGCATCCCTGGCCTTTAATTCTTGCTCATTCCATTCTATATCACCATTAATAACAAACAGAAAAATACATTTATTTGTAGGATCAAAACGGTAATCAATTGTATCGCTGTCTTTATAATACCCCAAACTCAACTTTACATTCTGATTAACCCAACAATGCCTCTTTCCTTCCTCACTAGAAACTATGGTTACCAATTTATTGACCCGTTGTGCTTTAGGAAAATTCCGGTATTGATAGCGTTGTTCCACATTCATCAACTTAGGCTCAATCCAAATCTGCAAGAAATGCGTTGCTGTCTCTCCGACATTCCATTCTTCATGACGAATGCCTTTTCCTGCACTCATCACCTGTACCCCACCAGCTCCCAAGACATTATCATAACCCATCGTATCTTTATGTTGCAGCTTTCCTTCGAGAATAATAGAAATGATTTCCATATTATAATGGGCATGTAAACCAAATCCTCTTCCAGCTTCTACCACATCATCATTAAAAACCCGTAATAAACCAAAGCCTGCCTTAGTAGGCTGTGCATAATCTGAAAAACTAAAGGTCAAGTGGCTTTTCAACCAGCCCAAATCCTTTGTTCCCCTTTGATTTGCTGGATATAATTGATATTGGGTTTGTGTATTAAGTATTGTATTAGCAGTCATAATATTTGTCTAAGTAGCTATTTTGTTGCTTTGTATATGCAACAATTGATAGAATATATCTTGAAGGAAACAACAAATGTATAATATTGTTTAATATTTTATGATTTTTTTAAAGAATTAGCTATACAAATCATAGGTTTTAGTGATAGAACTCAAATAATAAGTGTGCTATAAGAACTATTCTCCTTCATTCTAAATTGTATTTATTAAATTACAATACAATATTCATCTCAACCAAATCTTATGATCCCAAATAATACCCGACGATTACGCTCCTACTCCCCAATCAAAATCTCTCCCATCAATCTTTTTATTGGTGTAGTTCTAGGAATTGCCTATGCCATTGTGCTTTATGCTTTTTTATACATGATTAGGGAAGCACTCAGAATTGGTTCCATTACTTCCAAATATGATTTATGGGTACTAAGTGAAGAAGAAGTTGCCTTTTATAATTTCTTTTTAGCCTTTATAGCAGTCATTTTTGGTCAATCTATTGGTATTAAATTTTGTTTACATCGTCCAAAAGCCTTTTTCCAGCCTCCTAATCACCGCATTATTTCCATTGTACATGATCAAAATGTATTAAATTGGTATTTTTTGAGTTGGTTTTCTAAATTATCCCTTGTTTTTGCCCTTAGTATTAGAATTACCTTTCCAAATGGATATTATGCTTTTAGTTTTTATCCTACCTATTCCTATATATTTACAATGATTATTATTGTACTGTTTCTTCAAACATGGAATACCATAAGATTAACGTACAGGAAAAGCTTTAAGTGGATGTTTATGGCATTTATACTAAGTACTGCATTTGCATTTGGGCTATCTAAAATTAATTGGCTTAATTACCAAAAAATCAATCATGCTGTGCTTCAAAAAAATATTAATTATTTTCATAAACTTGAATTGCCTCAAACAAATCATTATGAGCAATTACCTAAGCCAAGCTTAGTAAGAGAAATATACATTGTACAAGAGGAAACAAGGCGGCGTATCCAAAACTTCATTTTGGCAGATGATAAAAAAGTTAGACTAACTGAACTACAACAACAAATAAAATATTGGCAATTCGCTCAAAACTCTCGGGCAGAGGTATTTCAAATGGTTTATCGTTTACATATTGATCAAGATACAGACATCGCCTTCTTTTATCAAGTCGTTGATGAATTGAATCAAGTAACACCTATTAAAATTGCTTATGCAGTTACGCCTATGCATCCTGAATATGATAAACGATATTACCAAAATTGTTCTTTTCCAAGTCATTTACCCAATTGGGAAGCAGATTTAAAGGAACTTAAAAAGGTGCTTCAAAATCCAGCAAAACGCAAAGGACTAATTATTATTAAGCCAATTATAACTGGTGATTATTTGGTGAATGGTACGCTAGTTACTGTCGAACAACTCCAAGCCAAAATGACAAATTTGATTGTACAAAATAAAGACTACACCATTGTTTTACCTTTTGATGCTTATATTAATTTTGGTCAGTATTTCAATGTTTTATCTATTACTAAACAAGCCATTCTAAATATACGTGAAGCATATGCTCAACAGGAATATAAACAAACTTTCAAAGAGCTGGATTATGATAAGCAAATCAAAATTAGACAAGCATATCCCTTTTATTTATTTGAGATAAAAAAAGAACTAGATATAGAAACAATAATAAAATAAACTTATCACAAAAAATAAATAAGTTAAAATTATCACATTCAAGTAAGCTGCATGAATTATTTTTTGGGTATAAAGAAGTCATCAAATATACCTCATTATGGTCTATTCTTGATGAATAATAGGCTGTAAAACGCTTAGGATGCCTAATTCCAATAGAGCAAGTATCATTTTTAAGCAGACATTTTGAATCATTATTGAGTCAGTTTTAGAATTACGGTATATTTTTTGCTCAATAGTAAACACGTTGATTTGTGTGTCTAGTCCATCACTTAAAAGTGTTACAGACCATGTAATTTAGTGATCAAACAGAAATAAATTTGATCACTTAGCATTAATTAAAAAATATGCTTATATTATGCAAGTCAATTTATTTTTTGGGGGAAATTTACAATAAAAACAGCTTATGCGCTGCCTATTGCTACTGATAATTCTTTTCATGGGGGCTGTCTCAACTTATGCACAGCAAGATGATGAAGAGCCTATAGACGAGTTAAAGCCTGTAGATAAGACAAAGAAAAAAGATCTACCACTTAGTTTTTATGAAGAAACGGAAAACGCCATGAAAGCAAAAATGGTAGGTGTTGCTCGTAATTTCGTATCCGTTGGGATTGGTGTGGCTTTACCAGAAAGTTCTTTTGGTTCTAGCTATGATGATTTGTTGTCTGGTTATGCCAAAAATGGTTTCCAGCTAAGTTTTGACGGTGCTTATGTTGTTGAGCGAAATGTCGGTTTTAGTGGTACCTTCACCTTATATACCAATGGCATCAAGAAAATTGATTATGAAAGAAATTTGATGAATAGATTGCCTAGTGATGTAACGGATGGTGTGCTAAAAACAGGAAGATGGATGAATGTCTTATTGGCAGCAGGTCCTTATATTGCCTTACCAGAAGATAAGGTCACACTAGATTTGCGCTTGTTGGTGGGTTTGGCGGTAACGAGAATGCCACAAATTACTATGAATGGTCTATATGGTGAAGAATCCATTCTTTATATTCGAGAAAAAGCATTAGGTGCAAGTCCTGCATTAATTATAGGTGTTGGTGTAAGCTATCCTTTAGAAATGTGGAGCTATGATTTTAGAGTATTTGGAAAAGGAGAATATATTGGAGCCAAACCGAGCTTTAAGTTTACAGAATTTACAGACTCTAGTAGCTATAAGATCAATAATCAAATTAAATACAACCAAACGACGGGCAATTTTAATTTGACCTTTGGTATTAAGTATGAATTTGGCTATGTAGAAGATATGTTTATTGGAGAATAGGTCTTTCTTAATCTCTTGTATTTTTATTGGCTTTCGCTGATTTTAAATTAAAAAATAGTAACTATTCAGCCTATTCTGATATTGATAATCATCAGTTTACATTTTTACTATAAATTTATTTTTAAAACAATATTTTTTAAAAGTTTTTCTATCATGTACATGCAAAAAAGACTAAATCATTTTTAACTTTTCTTAAATCGCATACCCCACTGACTATCAACTAGTTGCTGTGACTGAATAGTTACAAAAAATAAAATTCAGTAATTGATTATTACATTTGCCTCGTCTATCAACAAATTTCTCTAAGCAAAATTTAATACTTATTGTCACTCGTCCCTTAAATTAAAATGAATCCATCACCAACTTAATTAACTCCTCGAATTCTTAACCAATCATCACTAGGAATATTTACTGCATTAGACTTAAAATCATCTTGAATTTTAAATATATCAGCTAAAAAAGGGCAAATATCTTTTTCTCCTCTTGCAAAATTAAATTGGGCTAGAGACCTTAAGAGATTATTTCTGTTAAATACATTAATATCTCTAGGATATTTATCAGGATTACCCACTTTACTACCATCTTCGGTAACAAAAGCAATATAATTACCTTCCTTTATAATTGACCCTGCATTATTTGCATCATTTATCTTTGATATTTCTAATACATTTATTGCTCTACTTTCCTTATTATCAACAATACATGTACAGATACTTTTTATATCCAAATCAAAACTAAACTGCCTATTCTTGAAAATATATTTGCCCGTAGCTCCACTCACTTCTCTAGTTTCAGCATCAAAAGAGATGTCCCATTTGAGTTTTTTCAATGTTCCATCATCACTAATAGACCCTTTGGATCTATGTACTTTGTATAAATCCAGAGCAGAATTTGCTCTGAATGAATTTTCTGTAGATAGATCTGACAAAGTAAGTTCATCTAAAGAAACAGTAGTAATAGAAGATTCTGAAGATTCAGGTACAACTTCTTCCTTATTACAACTAATTAAACCGACACCTAAAAAACATAGTAATAAAACAACACTCCTCATAAACAAAAAATTAAATAAAATTAAATAAAAATTAGTACCAAATGTTATCAATTTTGTTAAGTAATAGCTTAAAAGATTATGATTAGTCATCTACTCTATTAAAAGCTATTTAAAAAATTAATAAAAACTTCAATACAATATAATTGAAACTATGTAAAGCTATATTATATAAAGAACTATAACAACCACTAAGATTTCAAAGCCTTATCGAATAATGGTTCAAATTCTGACTTCCCAAACATTTGATCAAACAATATCTATTTTGTATTTCGCCTAAATAAAACAAATAGAAAACTAAAATAAATACAGTATAAAACAATCATAATCAAATCTTAATAAGCTAAAAACATTGAACAAACAAAGCCCTTATGAGGTAGGCATTAGTACTAAAATTATAGGTGTAAATCTTCAGAATATCTACATACAAAAACGGCTCAAATATATATTTCAAGTTTTTTTCTAAGTAATAAGTTAAGTGTCTTATTATAGCTTTATTTCTACTCCATCACCCAAGCAAATATTGATAAAAGCACAACTAAAGAACAGTAAAAAAAATGATTTTCAAATAAAAAATACGCTTTTCTTTTTATTTGAAAATCATTTACAATCTGACACTATTCAATTAGTTATAAAAGAAGGAGGCAAACTTCAACTGTGTCCATTCTCAAATCTTATCCTAATACAATATAAATTAATATCTTTATGCTGAATTTTCTAATGGGCATAAGGCTTATTATTCTCTTCCCTTATTGATGAGTAATGATAAGGTAAATAAAAGTCTTCGCTGGTAGTTGCTAGGAAGCAGAAATAATGAAGTACTCCATTTTTTGAGAAAATCATATTCAATCTTGGACCAAATAAATCACTATAATGAAAACCTTTTACCATAAAAATAAAGCTCTAGGTCATTTATTAGAATGGCAACAAACAGCCCACACTATCCATCTAAGCATTAGCAATGCAAAGGGATTAATTCACATTTTGAATGATGGCTTGGTGCGGATTTGTTTGTGGCAAGATCAACAGGAAAATACTGTCAATCCTTATGCAACATTAATTAAGGAAAATGCAATAGAAGCATCATTTAAGGTAGTTGAGGTGGAAGAGGCTTTAATCGTGCAAACAGCTCTATTGGATTTGGAAATTCAGAAAAATCCCCTACGTTTTACTTTTAAAACAAAGGATGGGCAACTAATCAATACGGATGATCGGGCATTTGGGACTTCTTGGTTGGGTAATGAGGTGACGACCTATAAAACTTTATTGGAGGGAGAACGATTTATCGGTTTGGGAGAAAAGACTGGTCCTTTGGATAGACGTGGTAATGCTTATGAAAACTGGAATACAGATTATTTTGCTTATCCCACAGATGGAGATCCGCTTTATGCAACGATTCCTTTCTATATTGGTATCCATGACCAATTGTGCTATGGCATTTTCTTCGACAACACCTATCGAACGACCTTTAACTTTGGTGCCTCCAATCATCGCTTTAGCTATTTTAGCGCACCAGATGGTATGATGGATTATTATTTTATCTATGGAAATACCATTCCAGACATTCTTAAAGCTTATGCCCAATTAACTGGAACGATGCCATTACCACCCAAATGGAGTTTAGGTTATCAACAATGTCGATATAGTTATTACCCCGACAAAGAGGTACTTAACTTGGCTCAACAATTTCGAGATCGGCAAATTCCAGCAGATGTGATCTATTTGGACATCCATTATATGGAGGCTTATAAGGCATTTACCTTTGATAAAGAACGTTTCCCCACGCCTAAAGAATTGGTCGCTACATTACAAGATAAGGGTTTTCGCACTGCGGTTATCATTGATCCAGGAATAAAAGTGGAAAAAAATTATTTGCCTTATGATTCTGCTATAGATCAAGGCTTATTTGTGCAATATCCTGATGGAGAGGCTTATACCGCAGATGTTTGGCCAGGAACCTGTCATTTCCCTGATTTTACTGACCCTAAATGTCGAGAATGGTGGGGAGAAATGTGTCAATTTTATACTGATTTAGGTATTGAAGGTTTTTGGAATGATATGAATGAGCCAGCTAGTTGGGGACAATGTACGCCCAACCTCATTGAGTTTGATTTTGAGGGACAAGGTGCCAATCACCAAAGGGCAAGAAATGTTTATGGCATGCAAATGGCTCGTGCTACTTTTGAAGGGACAAAGGCAAGATTAGATGGTAAACGCCCTTTTGTTTTGACTAGAGCGGCTTATGCTGGTATACAACGTTTTGCGGCATTATGGACAGGGGATAATACGGCTAGTGATGAACATATGTTGGCAGGGGTCAAACTATTGAATAGCTTGGGTTTGTCTGGTGTGGCTTATTCGGGTTATGATATGGGCGGTTTTGCAGGAGAAGCCTCCTCAGATTTATTCAGCCGTTGGATGAGTATTGCTGCTTTTTCTCCATTTTTTAGGGGGCATTCAATGATTAATTCCCAATCAGCAGAGCCTTGGACTTTTGGAGAAGGTGCCGAAGATATAGCTCGTAATTATATCAATTTACGTTATCGTCTCCTACCCTATTTATACAGCACTTTTTATGAAGCGAGTCAGACAGGAATGCCTGTGGTTCGTTCCTTAGCGATTGACCACCCTCATGAAGCCATGATTTATCAATCTTTATATGAACATCAATACCTCTTTGGTCATGCGATTTTAGTAGCTCCTGTGGTCAGTCATCAAGCCATTTCTAAGGTGTATTTACCAGAAGGCAATTGGTATGATCTATATAATGATTGTTTTTGTATTGGTGGACATGAAATTTGCATTGATACGCCTCCTGAACGGCTACCACTATTTGTTAAAGCTGGTGGAATTATTCCTATGCAATCATTGATTCAACATCATAAGGAATTGCCTGATACAACTTTGGAATTACATGTTTACGCTGGCGCAAATGGAGATTTTGTGTATTATGAGGATGATGGAGAAACTTATGCTTATGAGGCTGGGGCTTTTTTACGACAGCAAATCAATTATGATGATGCTCAAAAGACGCTACAGTTTCATCCTGCTGAAGGTGATTACACTAGTCATTTTGAAACCATTCGCATTTATCTACATGGTTTTAAAGACATCAACACAAATCATACAACTGCTCAAATGACCTATCATTTTGTGCATCCGATTTCTCGATTTGATCCTTTCTTTATGGAGGAAGAAGTTTTAAAGGATGCGGTGAAGGATTTGTGGTATATAGAGGTGCCTTTTAAGGCGGATGGGCAAATTTTGAATTTTGCATTATAAGAACGACTATATCGAATAGCTATTTTGTTTTGCTGTAGAGCCGCATTGCAATGCGGCTCTACGGCAAAACAAAACAATACAAACCTAATAAAATCTACATATACCCCTGCGCCTGCAACAAAAACAACTCCGCATACAAACCTTCGGATGCTAATAACTCCTCATGCGTTCCCAATTCCTCCTGCTGCCCATTCTTCAGCACCAATATACGATCTGCCATACGAACCGTAGAAAAACGATGGGAAATGAGGACAGCAGATTTTCCTTTGGTTAATTCCGAAAAACGTTGAAAAACCTCATATTCTGCACGAGCATCTAGGGCGGCAGTTGGTTCATCAAGAATCAGAAGTTGGGTATCTCGCATATAAGCACGAGCAAGGGCGATTTTCTGCCATTCTCCACCAGATAAATCCACCCCACCAGCAAAGCGTTTTCCTAGCATTTGTTGATACTGCTCTGGTAGCTTCTCAATTACATGTACTGCCAAGCTTTGTACAGCCGCATTTTCTATTCGGTCAAACTCCTCTTTGTGGGCTATATGCCCAACAGCGATATTTTCATCTGCCTTCATTTGAAAACGCACAAAATCTTGGAAAATCACCCCCACTAATCGCCGCAATCCATTCAAATCATATTCCCTCAAATCTTTCCCTTCAAGGGTAATATACCCCTCCGATGGATCATATAAACGAGACAATAGCTTAGTCAAAGTCGTTTTTCCTGCCCCATTCTCCCCTACTAAGGCTAGTTTCTCTCCTGCATGAAGGGTAAAGGACACTCCTCGTAATGCCCAGATTTCAGAACCTGGATATTTAAAGCCGACATTGTGAAAAACGAAGCCTTCTTTAATCGTTTCTGGAATGGGTAAGGCCTTTTCTTTTGATCTAATAGTAGGTTGAATATCAAAGAAATCGAATAAATCTTGTAGATAAAGCGCACTTTCCGAAATGCGAGAAAAGCGGATCAACATGCCTTGTAATAGATTTCGCAGGCGATTGAAGGAGCCTGCAAGGAAAGTCAAATCACCCACCGTAATCACTTTTGTGATCGCCTGCATAATAATCAGCACATAAGCAGCATAATAGCCCGCCGTTCCAAGTGTATTGAAAATCGTCCCCCAGAAAGACTGTTTAACCGAGAGCTTTTTATTGACTTTATAATATTGATCTGCTAGTAATTCAAAGCGATCTGCTAGAAAATCTCCAAGCCCAAAGACTTTAATTTCCTTTGCTGTAATATCACTTGCACCAATGTATCGGATATAGTCCAATTCTCGTCTTTCAGAAGTCCAATTTCGAGTAATGGAATAGCGATTTTTATTAAAATAGTTTTCGCTTAAAAAAGAAGGAATGACTGCTACACAAAGCAGCAAAATCAGCCAAGGATTGAAAATGATCAATCCAGCTGCTAGAAAAAGGATGGTAATGAAGTCTTGGGCTTGTACTAGGATTTGTGACATGAGCGTAACCCGTCCTACTGTTTGTCTTCTGGCTCTTTCGAGTTTATCGTAAAATTCGGCATCTTCGAATTTGGGTAAATCCAAATTAGCAGCATGGCGAATTAAGCGGACGGAGGTTTCATTCGCCACTAAATCTCCTAGTAAGGCATCCAATAAAGCAATCCCTCGATTAAGCATTTCGGAAAATATGCCCAAAGCAAACTCTAGGATGACCATTTGCCATAAAAAGGTCGTTGATGCATTCGCTCCTTCAGCACCAGTTAGTAAAATCACCTCATCAATAATCAATTTGGCGATAAAAAGCATGGTGACAGGAATCGCTGCTTTTAGTAAACGTAGGAAAATATTGCCCGTCATCATTGCTGGACTTGTTTCCCAGATCAGTTTCAAAAAACGAGGAATATTTTTTAATGCGGCCAAATTTTCCTTTATAGAGTTTGGCGGTTGATGCATTTTACTATTGGCGGGTCGAGTCACCTCTTTAATCCCAAAAAATCGCTTGATCCAGGACATATATGGTTATTTTTCGCTTTTAATGATGGAAAAAATTACTTATGAATTTCTAATGGTTCAAGTCGTAAGTTCTTGATATGTTGATTTATGTTTTTTAGTCAATCGTCTTTTAATATTTAATATTGATAGATTGTTCTGTTCTGATGGAATTTATGGATTTCAATGACTTTTCTGTTTATTAACAATTAGTCCACTATAAAGTTATAAATATAAGCTTTGTAAGTAACAGTCAAAAAATATTTTCCAATGTGAATAAAACTCAAAAACCCCCAAAACAGGCTCCTATACCTGTTTCAGAGGTTTCAATATATTAAGTATATAATAAAAAAATAGTGTTCGTAAATTATTGGTTATGACTCTTGGCTACGGTTTTAGTGTTGGGTTAAGAATCAGCACCAAAATAATAATTCATTAAATCTATACGGTAATCGCTTAATTGTACAATGGTGAAGCAGTTGCAGGACTATTATTCGTAAATTTATAGCCTACTCCTCTCACAGAATGGAAATACTCTGGTTTCTTTGGATTACTCTCAAAGTATTTTCTAAAAGCTAAAATAAAGTTATCAATGGTTCGAGTAGATGGGAAAACATCGTATCCCCATACATTTTGTAGAATTTCTTCTCTCGAAACCACTTGATTATTTCTAGCAATTAGCAATTTTAGCAGTTTTGCTTCTTTCTTAGTCAAGTTGATGTCTCCTTTGTTGCAAGAGGCTTTATAAGTACTAAAGTTAACGGTGTTCAGACCGAAACGATACGTACTTAGCTCTGTTTCATTCGTTGTGCCAATTTTACTCCTTCTTACCAAGGCTTTCACCCTCAGTAAAAATTCCATTCTGTTAAATGGCTTAGTAAGATAGTCGTCTCCTCCTTTCTTAAAGCCCTCTAACTTGTCCTGTGTAGAGTCTTTTGCGGTTAAAAATAAAATCGGAATACTTGTGTTATCGAGGCGAATTTGCTCACAAACGTGATAACCGTCAATCTCTGGAAGCATAATATCCAGGATAATTAAATTGAATCGTTGCTCCTTGAATAATTTCAAGGCATCATAACCATTGTCAACGAAAACAACTTCATACCCTTCTTCTTCCAAATCAATGAGGATCGATTCTCTGATCGTTTCTTCGTCCTCAACAAGTAAGATTCTTGATACCATTTTGATGCTTTTAAAAATGATAAAATATAGTTTTAATGCTTTTGTCTGATTAATTAATGGTAGACATCATAAAACTGTCCTCCATTATGTATCAATATATTTCTACCTGTCGCTTTTCTAATTTTGTTTGAAAATATTATAAAAAACACATGCCTTGCCCTCTATAAGTAGGCACCCGATCCAAAATTTCGCCTTTGGCAACAAGGAGCAATTCATTAAATCGCTCACATAATTCACCCGCCTTACTGTGGCGCAAAAATACTGGATCACCCAAACTCAAACGCTCTGTTCCCTTGTAAACAATAGGTGTTTGTACTTCTCCTGCCCCTTCATTGCTTGTTAATGCAATGCCTTTGGGTAAATAAGGAATAGGAGCTTTATCACTTCCTACTGCCCCTGAAGCAATATAACCACCTCCGCTACAAGTATAAATGTGCTTTTTGGGCTTTCTAGTAATTTCAATCGCATAAACCGCTGATGGTGCATGGTGAAACTGTTCGTAATGATCGAATAGACCTGATGAATAAAAGCCTGAACCAACGGTTACTTCTGTCACTACCGACTCCATTCGTGTGGTTTCTAAACTTCCCGTTCCACCTCCATTAACAAATCGAAGCGTCATTCCTGCTGCTTCAATCATTTCCACCACCATCGCTCTACGTGTTGCAATCTCCTTGATAGACCGCTTTTTCAAATTGCGAATGACTCGATTCATCATCGCTTTTCCCTTTACATTATCTCCTAGTCCAGCTATTTGTGCTTCATAGCCCATAATTCCATCCAATCGCACAAACGGATTGACTTTAATGGCGTTCAACAGGTTTTGGCAGGGTTTCACACCATTAATGGAAGAGCGATGGACACCAAAATGGATGCCTGGAAATTCCGAAGACATATCCACATCAATGCAAATGGGCATAATGACATCAAGCTTGGCACCTATACTGTTGATGCGTTGCACATGTTCGGGAGAATCGACCATAAGTGTGATCACTTTCCCCTTTTTCACCTCCTCTGCTACCGACTGTATATGTTGCTCATGCCAACAAGGATAAGCCAATAGTAAGTCATCAAATCCTTGTTCACTTAGAAAGACCGTTTCTGGAGCGGTAAAGGTCATCAAACCTTGAAATTGCTCATCAAAATCCAAAATCCGTTTGAGCAAAGCCACGCAACGAACCGATTTAGAAGCAATCCGTACCTTTTTGTACCCTGCCCTTTGTTTGAGGGCAAAAGCATTGGCATCAAATAGATCTAAATCTACAAATGCATAAGGCATTGGCTGTCCTTCAAATATTTCTTTATAGTATTGATAGTTTCTGGTCATTCATTTTACGCTTGTAGCGATGTAATACAGGTGCATTTTATCAGGCAGCCTAGATTTTTATGATTCCTCCACAACAACATTCGTACTTTCCCAAGCCTGAACGGTTTCCACAAAACATTTCACATTATCTAGTGGTGTATCAGGATATACGCCATGTCCTAGATTCGCAATATGTGATTGTCCACCAAAACTGCTTAACATTTGCTGCGTTGCCTTTTGAATGTCCTTTGGTTTACCATACAATTGACAAGGATCTAAATTGCCCTGTAAAGATTTATTGGAAATGTATTGTCGAGCATAATCGGGGTTGATTGTCCAATCCAGTCCGATCACTTCACAATCCAGTTCATTGAGTTCCTTTAGAGAAAACCAAGCACCTTTGGCAAAAGTAATGACAGGCACCTCTGTAATTGCTGCACATATCTGACGAATGTAGGGCAAGCTAAAGGCGTTAAATGTTTGTTTAGAAAGCATCCCTGCGTGGGAGTCAAATATTTGCACAATATCTGCTCCTGCTGCTATCTGCGCTTTTAAGTAAAATATGGTACTGTCTGTAATAGATTGGAGCAACTGGTGGGCCATTTGTGGATGCTGATACAGTAGGCGTTTGGCCTTGGAAAAGGTTTTGGAACCGCTACCTTCTGTCATATAGGCAAAGATAGTCCAAGGGCATCCAGCAAAACCAATGAGCGGAACTCGATTATTGAGTTCGTTCTTGACGAGTTTAATCGCTTCTATGGTATATCCAATTTCGGAAAGGTCTGTCACGGTTTTAAGAAGAGATAGATCTTCTGGAGATTGAATGGTTCGCTCAAAATAAGGTCCCTTTTTCTCAATAAGCTCATAGGGCAAGTTCATTGCTTCTGGAATCACAAGGATATCAGAAAAAATGATTGCCGCATCTACCTTTAATATATCTACTGGTTGAAGGGTTACTTCGCAGGCCAGCTCAGGGTTTTTGACCAAATGCCTAAAAGATTTTACCGACCGTCTAATTTTGAGGTATGGGGGTAAAATTCTTCCTGCTTGACGCATAATCCATATCGGTACACGTTGAGTGGTCTCTCCTTTAGCCGCCTGAATCAATAAATGATCGGGCATGTATTACGATTAAGTACAGTTTTTAGTGCAGTTTTCATTTGTAATGGATAAAAATATACATCCATTGGACTTTATTTTTAATCCACTATTTTTATTAATCAAGCCCGATTCTACTGTTTATGAATAAGGTTTAGAACGGGGGCTTAACCAATTATTTCAGCTCAAAATTCACGACCATTAAATTACATTCCTAATGACACAAATATGATGGCATTAAAAACAAATTGTAGAAGTCGTAATTTATAATTTAATAAATGCTACGGGAGCTAATCTTAGCAAACTACTTCCTAGTGAAGGTAGTATGACAGATCAGACATAGCAAATATAAAAAAACTATTGAAAAATGAGAATGAAATGATAAAAAGAGTTTATAATTTTAGGAATTGTCATACTCAAACATGTAAAAAATTCAATGTATGTGCCTTATCCTAAGTTATGTTAAAAAATTCATGTTTAACCATTGATTGATATACTATTTAATTGTTTTATGGAGCAATGCAAATGCGTATAGACTATAGCAATTACATTCACTTCTTTCATATAAATCAGAAATGCTAATAATAAAAAGGGGTTATTGACTAATAATAGACTATTAATCAATCAATGATTTTGTTGGAACAAATACTAATTCTGGAATACAACGTAATACTATTATGAACTTAGGCTTTATAAAGAATGCTGATAAAATTGTAGATGAGTTTATTGACTGGCAGGTCAGTTATAGTTGATGCTTATTTTGGATTTATTTTTATTGAGAAACGATAATTTAGATTTGAGATGACATAATTGGGAAAAAGTTTAAACTTATGGATGACCTTAATATGGCCAAAAATGGTGAGTAGATCGCTCTACCCTAAAAAAATCAAAGGCTTAGTTGCAAAAAAATTATTTTCCAATCAATCTACGTTACAAATCTATGAATTTTTAGTTTGAAGTCAATACTTTAGGTCAATTTTATTTTTTATTTTTTGAAAAATCATCTGTTTCAACAGGAAAAACAAGGATTTAGGTCAATTTTGAGGGTATTTTGCCCTACTCTAGCCATCACTTTGATAAATTTTGCTTGACAAATCGTTTGAGTCGGCTTCTAAAAGTAGACATTTGAAAGTTATTGGGACGGTCTATGTATTCTTTGCAGAGGTCATTATAGGTAGGATTATCCCCAAAATGCTCATCTAAAATATCGAAAGCTTTATCCAAGTCTTTGTCAATTAATTTTCGGATTTCTTCGATATTGGGATTTGGTTTGGATTTAGGCTTTGGTTTGGTTCCACTTTTATCATCTGTATT